>NZ_JAJDMI010000212.1:0-296 GCF_020593505.1 Blautia sp. DFI.3.45 | reverse complement strand
TATTATTATTAAAAATAGAATTATATTTATTATTTATTTATAAAAGAGTTAACATCTTATTATATTTATATTTATATTTATAAAATTAAAGTCTCAAAAGGAGTGAGGGACCCCCTCCCGTAAGTATACGGGAGGGGGGACCGAACCCCAAAGGAGTATTCATTAATTAATAATTATAAAAAATAATATTATTTATTTTAAGAAAGGAGAAATATTAATTATAAAATTTATTTTTAATAAATAAAAATTAATAACATAAAATGATTTTATATTTAATAAAAAAGAATAATAATTAA
>NZ_JAJDMI010000211.1:0-296 GCF_020593505.1 Blautia sp. DFI.3.45 | reverse complement strand
TCTTTTCACTGAGAATCTTCTCGAAAATCCGGTCTCCAAGCTGTTTTATTTTGGTAACAAGAAATCCTCCATTCATTTCCATACAAAAGCTCCTATATAGTAGTTTATTAAAAACATACTATATAGGAGCTTTATTGTCAACAGTTTATATGTCTTAATAGGTAAATTCCGTTTTTTTTCAATTCTCCAAACTGGAATTTATATAATTATTCCTCTAACTTTCCCCATTTTACAGGCCTTTCCGCCTGTCCATTAGTGAAATGATATGTAGTTTCCCTTATTTTTGCCCTTATGAG
>NZ_JAJDMI010000210.1:0-297 GCF_020593505.1 Blautia sp. DFI.3.45 | reverse complement strand
ATACCGATTCGGAATCTTCGTATAAGACTTCTGATAAAAGATTTGCAAGCCTTTGTTCTGCTGTTTTTGGTTTCTTGGAATAGAGCCTTACAATGTCTGCCATCTCATTAAAAGCATTGATGGTATGAGTGATTTCCCTTAAGAACATAATCTCATTATATTCCTCATTCGATTCAAACCCTATTGTTTTGGCAATATCCGTCTGACCAGCATTTCCCTTGAAGTTTTTGCAGGCGAACTGGAAGGAATCCAAAAACAGACCATATTGTTTTAACATCAGCAGTAATAAATCTTTTG
>NZ_JAJDMI010000209.1:0-297 GCF_020593505.1 Blautia sp. DFI.3.45 | reverse complement strand
CAAAAGATTTATTACTGCTGATGTTAAAACAATATGGTCTGTTTTTGGATTCCTTTCAGTTCGCCTGCAAAAACTTTAAGGGGAATGATGGTCAGACGGATATTGCCAAAACAATAGGGTTTGAATCGAATGATGAATATAATGAGATTATGTTCTTAAGGGAAATCACTCACACCATCAATGCTTTTAATGAGATGGCAGACATCGTAAGGCTCTATTCCAAGAAACCCAAAACAGCAGAGCAAAGGCTTGCAAATCTTTTATCAGAAGTCTTATACGAAGATTCCGAATCGGTAT
>NZ_JAJDMI010000208.1:0-300 GCF_020593505.1 Blautia sp. DFI.3.45 | reverse complement strand
TTGACTTCCTGCCCCTTGACCGTTCCGGCAACCGCCGCTTTATCCCCGTCATGGTGTACCCGGAGCAAGCCGAGGTTCACATTTTGGAGGACGAAGCCGCTTCCAGAGCCTATATCGAGCAGATGTGGGCAGAAGCGATGGAAATTTACAGAAGCGGCAGGTTCAAGCTGGCTTTCAGCCCTGCCATGCAGCGGTATCTCAAAGAACACCAGCGGGATTTTATGCCGGAGGACACCAAAGCCGGGATGATACAGGCGTATCTTGATAAGTACACCGGGAGCATGGTCTGTTCCAAGCAGC
>NZ_JAJDMI010000207.1:0-300 GCF_020593505.1 Blautia sp. DFI.3.45 | reverse complement strand
GCTGCTTGGAACAGACCATGCTCCCGGTGTACTTATCAAGATACGCCTGTATCATTCCGGCTTTGGTGTCCTCCGGCATAAAATCCCGCTGGTGTTCTTTGAGATAGCGCTGCATGGCAGGGCTGAAAGCCAGCTTGAACCTGCCGCTTTTATAAATCTCCATTGCTTCCGCCCACATCTGCCCGATATAGGCTCTGGAAGCAGCTTCGTCCTCCAAAATGTGAACCTCGGCTTGCTCCGGGTAAACCATGACGGGGATAAAGCGGCGGTTGCCGGAACGGTCAAGGGGCAGGAAGTCAA
>NZ_JAJDMI010000024.1:0-57592 GCF_020593505.1 Blautia sp. DFI.3.45 | reverse complement strand
CTGCTGAAAAGTAGTCGGATATTTTTCTGGTAATACCTGAAAATTAAGCGCTTACACCACAGGCAGCTTTACAGTGCCATGAGCGTATTCGGAAATGTGGGATTTATGGGTATTCCCATAGTAACCAGTATTTATCCGGAAAACGGTATGCTCTACATCTGTGTATTTACCATTATTGATCAGCTCATGCTGTGGACAGCAGGTGTACGCCTTACTTCAGGTACAGACAGTCAAAAAAACCGTTTTGATTTCCGGAAGCTGATCAATCCTGTTACTGTTTCCATCTTTCTTGCTGTGATCTGTGTGCTGACAGGAATCCGGCTTCCTGAAGTTCTGAACAATTCCCTTCAGAAAATCGGCCAGACCGCCACACCTCTCGCACTGATCTATCTTGGCGGTGTTTTCGCCTGTATCGATGTACTGAAAAATATCCGGAGACTGGATTATTATGGAATTGTCATCCTAAAAATGCTTTTGTTTCCGCTTTTCTTCTATGTATTACTTGGATATCTTCCGGTTTCTTCAGAAATCCGCACTACCATGGCTCTGACTTCTGCAATGCCAGTTATGTCCTCTGTGGTAATGATGGCAAATGCCTACGGATCAGATGGCGATTATGCAATGGGTGGAATTCTTGTTACAACTATCTGTTCTGTTTTTACACTTCCATTTATTTACTGGATTTTTCATTTTATCGGATGATTTAAATATAATACTTTTTTATAAATATTTATAAATTTCATTTATAAAAAAGTGTGGTATACCAACTCTACGACAGCGCTTTCCGCATTCTGGATATCCGCAACAATCTTCTGGAGAATTTCACCGGTTCCAGAAAGCAGATCATTGATCTGGCAGCCTCCACCATTCCTTCTTCTTATCTCCTTCCTGAACTTCTCGCAGGTTTTGGCAGAATGTATCCTGATGTATATTTCCATTCCTGGCAGACAGACAGTTCCGGCGCTATTAACCGTGTACTGGATGGGACCGTAGACCTGGCTTTGACAGGACAGAATACAGGAGACGACAGCTGTGTATTTATTCCCTTCTGTCAGGATAATATGGTGATTGCTACCCCTGTGAATGATCATTATTTAAACTTAAAACAAAAAGAACAACCTGTTGTTTTTCAGGACTTTATCAAGGATCCTGTTATCATCAGGGAAAAAGGCTCCGGAACCAAAAAGGAAATGGATATTTTTCTGGAAAATGCCGGTATTGAACCTTCCAGTCTGAATGTAGTAGCCCGCATGAATGACCTGGAATCAATCAAAAAATCTATTGTAAACGGGCTTGGATTTTCCATTCTTTCTGCCAGATCTGTCGTTGACCTGCAAAAAACAAAGCAGATTCTTCTGTTTCCATTAGAAGAATCTGCTCACAAACGCAGTTTTTATATTGTTTACAGTAAAAACAGAATTCTGAAATCCCATGTACGCCAGTTCATTCACTATGTAAAAGAATACTATCAGACAGTCTGATTAATATTCTGATATTTTTTTGGCATCCAATTTCCCTTCCATGCATAGATAAGCATGAGTACCATTCCTACAGCCCATGAAACAGGATACAGTACATATATAATATCAATGCTGGTGAAATGTGGAACCACAAACTGAATCCACAGAATACGGAACAGGCATAATGCAAGCAGCATCACTACCATGGGAGGTACCGTCTTTCCTGTTCCGCGAATGGTTCCTGCCAGGGAATGCATAATTCCCAGAAGGAAATAGAACGGGCAGAAATATTTCATTGCCTGTGCCCCATAATAGATTACTTCTTTATCACTGCTGAAAATCCCTATGATCGGTCTGGAAAAGGTCAGCAGGAGAATTCCTGTCACGATCGTATAAAGCACGCTCATTCCAAGAGTTACTCTCAATCCTTTCCTGATTCTGTCTGTTTTTCCCGCACCATAGTTCTGACCGGTAAAAGTCGTTGCTGCCATACTAAAACTCATTACCGGCAGAATGTTAAACCCATCTACTTTCAGGTATGCACCAAAACCCGCCATTGCACTGGCTCCGAATCCATTGACACCAGATTGTACCAGTACATTTGAAAAGGAGATTACCGTGTTTTGAATTGCAGTCGGCAGACCTACCTGGATAATCCGTCCTGCCATTGTTCTATCAATGGAAAGTTTCTTCGGATTTATGCGGTAAATATCCGGAACTCTCATCAAAAACCATAATGCAAAAATGCAGGAAAGTACCTGGCTGATATCTGTTGCAATTGCAGCACCCTCGACTCCCATGTGCATTCCGCCGATAAGCCATAAATCCAGAAAAATATTGGAAAACGAAGCTACTGCCAGATACATCAGCGAACGTCTGGAGTTACCTACTGCATTCAGGATCCCCGCTGCCATATTATAGATGACATTAAAAACCAGTCCATAAGAATAAATTCTCAAATACAGAACTGACTGATTCATTACTTCTTCCGGAGTTCTCATCCACCTGAGAATTGCAGGTGAAAATACAATTCCAGCGATAGTAAGAACAATTCCCAGAATAAGCGCAAGCATCAAGGCTGTATGTGCAGAACGCTGAACGCCATTCTCATCTCCTGCTCCATAAAACTGGGATACAATAACTCCCGCACCTGCAGATGCCCCCATACTGAATGCAATCAGCAGACAAATCAGCGACGTACTGGAACCAACTGCAGCCAGTGCATTGCTGCCCACAAAATTTCCTACAATAATTGAGTCCACTGTATTGTACATCTGTTGGAGCAGATTTCCCAGTATCAATGGAATAGAAAACAGAAGGATCTGTCTCCAGATGGTCCCTTCTGTCATGGTACTGATCGATTTTAACTTCACACTCTTACTCTTTTCATATGCTGCCACTCTCATTCCCCCATTCATATATTATTGCTGTTCACAACGCGTCCGGCAGCACCCTTCGGCATTCCTATTATAAAATATTTTATATAAAAATCAAGCCGCCACTATTTATAGCATTGCATTTCCTGTCAGTTTACTGTACAATACTTTTATATTGTAAAGTACGAAACAGGAGGTAATTTATTATGGCTTTTGATATCACACCTTATGTAGATATGTCCCCAAAGAAAGTTCGTGAACTGATCCGCAAGGGAGTTATTGATTTCCCCACTGCAGGAATGTGCCGTGGCTATGCGCAGGCAAATCTGGTAATTCTGCCACCGGAATATGCTGCAGATTTTGAAGAATTTGCACACAAGAATCCATTTCCGTGTCCAATTCTCGAGATTATCAAAGGAACTCCTGAAACTCATGACATGGGTGAGGGCGGAAATATCTGCACGGATATCCCGAAATACCGGATTTATGAAAACGGTGTATTTACAAAAGAAATTACTGACGCTTCCGAGTATTGGAAAGAGGGATATGTTGGATTTCTTATCGGCTGTTCTTTCTCATTTGAAGAAGCACTGATTAGAGAAGGGATTGAAATCCGTCATATCGCCCAGGGACGAAATGTACCGATGTTCAAAACTAACATTCAGACAGTTCCTGTTGGTCCATTTTCCGGTCCTATGGTCTGCTCCATGCGCCCGATGACACCGGAAAACGCAAAAAAAGCTTATGACATTACTTTCAAAATGCCGAATGTTCATGGTGCCCCTGTACATATGGGAGATCCGAAAGAGGTCGGTATTGATGACGTTATGAAACCTGATTACGGTGAAGCAGTGGATATTTACGAAGGGGAAATTCCTGTGTTCTGGCCATGCGGCGTAACTCCGCAGGCAGCAATTGAGAATGCCAAACCGCCAATCGTTATCACTCATGCTCCCGGACATATGTTCATTACAGATATTCCGAATGCAGAGTTAAACGACTATCTGGAAGCAAAAAAGAAATAATCAGAAAGCAGCAGAAACCATGGAATTTACATTTCCCAACTATTATAAAGAATTTTCTTGCATTGCCGGGTCCTGTCCGGATACCTGCTGTGCAGGATGGCAGATTGTTATTGACAATAAAACCCTGAAGAAATATCAGCATTTCAAAGGTCCTTTTCACAATCGACTGCACAACGATATCGACTGGAAGGAACATATCTTCCGCCAGTACAACCGACGGTGTGCATTTCTGAACGAAGAAAATCTGTGTGATATTTACACAGAAGCAGGTCCGAAAATGCTTTGCGACACCTGCAGAAATTATCCACGACACATTGAAGAATTTGAGGGTCTGCGTGAAATTTCTTTGTCCCTTTCCTGCCCAGAAGCAGCAAGAATTCTGCTGTCTCAGAAAGAAAAAGTTCATTTTGTTACCATCGAAAAGGAAGCCGCTGAAGAAACCTATGATGATTTTGATTACTTTTTATTTACTGCACTGATGGATACCAGAGATCTTCTGATAAAAATCATCCAGAACAGAAATGTCCCCATACGGAAACGCCTGTGGAAAGTACTTGCCATCACACATGATTTTCAGCTGTGTTTAAATAAAAACGAACTTTTTAAATGGGAAGAGATTCGGAAACGTCATGAAGATTCCGGATTCGGAAAAACATTTTGTGATAAAGTTCATTCCAGAATGAATACTTCTGACACATCAAAGGATCTATTTAAAAAAATGTGGAAAACTATTGTTCCGGAAATGGAAGTTCTTCGTCCCGGATGGAAAGAATTTCTGAAGGAACGTCTTGATTCCTTATATATTTCTTCAGGAGAAAACGATTATATATATCAGAAAAGCGAATTTGATTTCTACTGTCCGGACTGGCAGATTCAGGAAGAACAGCTTCTGGTTTACTGGATTTATACTTATTTCTGTGGTGCAGTCTATGACGATGAAATCTTTACCAAGGTTAAAATGGCTGTCGTCTGTACTTTGTTTATCCATGAGCTTGATGTCGGAACATATCTGAAAAACGAACATCATTTTAACCTGAATGATCAGATTCAGATCTGTTATCAGTTCTCCAGAGAGCTTGAGCATTCGGATCTTAATCTGGATAAATTTCAAGAACTGATGTCTGAAAATAATATTTTCTCCTTTGAAAATCTGTTAAAGATATGCTGAATGACAAAAAACTTGCTGCTCATTTCTTATTCTTTTTACAATTGCATTATTTGATATAAAAAACTTGTATTCTTTCGGATTTGGTAATCATCGCCTTCTATAAATTGCATTCACCCCAAATTGCGTATATTCTCCTGCTCGATATCCCCATCTGCATATACCCAGTTCCAGTCCATGTTCTGACTGTCCAATGACCGGTGCGACATCGGTCGGACGGATATCTCCTTGTGTCAGCCGGATCCTCCCATCTATGTTCTGTACCACTCTGGAAATCTCCTCCATCATATTGGGATCTATATAATATCTGCTGCACATATTCTCTCCTATTTTAGAATCTTTCTTATCTGCGTATCCGCGGCTTCTGGATAAAGCTGCTTCATATGATCAACAATTTTTCCCCAGGATGTCCGCGGATCTTCCTTATAACAGGAAGTAACATGGTCATATCCATAAATGTGTTCCGGAGAAGAATACACAGCCACATCCCAGCCGTACTCCACGCCTTTTTGATTGATCCTTTTCCGAAAGTCGCAGTTACACAGATATGTCTGCATCATAAGGCTGGTAATGGCTCCGTCAAATCCCTTTTCGCCATCTTTTCCAAATCCAGCCAATTTTTTCAATTCGTAGGAGTAGATTTCTGCATCATTTTCCATAAAATGATCCATAATATTCTTATGTTTGATCGGTGCTTTTTCATCCTCAAACAGAGCATCAAAATCATAGCCGTCCCTGCGGTAGTTGGCAAATACCGGCAGCCATTTTTTGGAAATAAACCCGGCTTTTTTGGCAAAGAATTTTCCGTAAAGAACATCATGTCTTTTGGCAATGGCAATCCTCCATCTCCACGGATCCCTCACCGGATCATCAGACCACCAATATTCTGCCACTGTCCGTTCCTCCAGAGAAAACCCCGGAATTTCGTTCTTAAAAAGAGGAAGAAAACCAACCCGGTTGATATATTCGACTGCTTCATCCACATCGTGGATGCATTTCGGATCATCCCATGTTACTCCATGAATGATCCATTCCCCTGCTTCGTTTCCCATGACTTTCTCCTTTCTGTATTTTGCTGTTTTAAGTATACCACATATTGACAAGGCAAGACAAAGATATATATTTTTATCGAAAAAATTGATGACATTTTTGTTACTGTTCATACACAATGTCATTAACTTAAGCAATTTGCCAATACTGCATTGATGAAAATATCAGCAGAAGGATTTAATTATGATAAAAAAGGGAATATTGAGGGATTAAGATGCAATGTCTTGCTGAAATTCGGGTATAACAAAAAGACAAAATCAATATTTAATATTGAAATTTGTCTAAAGATGAAATATAGTAATATACCACCTTCTGCAATAACTGGTTTATCCACCATTTTTGTGTTAATATAAAAGTAATAAAATACATTTAAGGACAAGAAGGGTGTAAATATTATGGATATTTCAGATTTTGTTAAGAAAGCAAAAGAATATAATGTTCTTGGAATCAAAATTTCAAAAGATAATGAACTTGCAGCAGAGTGGTACAGCGAACCGGAATGCAGAAGGAATATTTATTCTGCAACAAAGAGCTTCACATCCTGTGCAGTTGGCTTTGCTGTTCAGGAAGGGCTGATCGATCTTAATGAAAAACTAACAGAAGCATTTTCAGGTGACTTGCCGGAGTGTATAGATGAGAACCTGAAAGAAGCAACTGTTCGTGATCTTCTTACCATGTGCCTTGGACAGGAGAAGGGCAATCTGATGGGAGAACAACGACCTTTATATGAAGAAGATAACTGGGTAAAAATGTCTCTGGCTATTCCCTTTAAGTATAAGCCGGGTACACATTTTGTGTATAATAACGTTGGCCCCTATCTGGCAGGCATTCTTGTACAAAGACGCTCCGGCTGCGATCTGGTTTCTTACCTTACACCCAGACTTTTTTCCAAACTTGGAATAAAACGTCCTACATGGGAGACTGATCCACTTGGAAACAGTTTTGGAGCCGGCGGATTATTTCTGACCCTTTCTGAACTTCACAAATTTGGACTGTTTTATCTTAACAAAGGCAAGTGGAATGGAAAACAGATACTGTCTGAGAAATGGATAGAAGAAAGTACAAAGGCAGCTGATGTTGGATACTATGGTTATCTTTTCTGGCGTGGTGAATATAATTCTTTCCGGGCAGATGGAAAATACTCCCAGATTTCTATGATCCTTCCGAAAAAAAACGCAGTCGTTTCGTTTGTTTCAGAATGCCGCAGGGGAGACGAACTTCTGAAGACAGTTTATGAGCTTGTCTGCGCAAAATTATAATATCTTTTCTCCGCGGAAAAACAATCTTCTCTTTCTATAATGCTGAGTTAGTGGATATGGGAGTTTCCGCGGAGAGAATCCAATTTCCTGTTTTAAGGCAATCGCCGATTATTTGAGAAAATAATACTACAATCAGAACCCGATTCTGATTTGGCTGCTACCCTGCTTATGGTTTCCACGCAGCAGAAAAGCGACGGGTTTCCCCGCCGCAATATCTCTTATACTTGATCAACCACCATTGGTTCTGTCTCTCTGTAGAACCGCCGCTGCTCTACCCTGAAAAGCTGCTCCAGTCGTGCCGGGCTGTCTAGTCGCCCTTCGTACTCCTCTTTATTCTCCGCATGTATAATAAACGGAGCAATATCTGCCTGCAGGCATTGCACAAATGCAATGATGCGGGCTACCTTTGCGTCACCGCCGATTTTAATCTGTTCTATATGGAACGCTGCGATGTCTCTAAGCGTTTTGGGTTGTTCCTCTACATCGCCCGGTATGTTCTGCCCCATTCCAAGCCGCCTCTGTATCTCCTGTATATCTCCGCCAGACAGACTATGTATACACTCTGTAATCGCATACTGCAGTGCCACAAAGTGCCTGTCTGTATTTATGATATCCTCAGCGCGAAACATCATCTCGCCTTCGTTTGCACATATAAGCCCGCTCTCAAACATACTGATTATGTTACGTTTTGACAGCTCGCCGCCGTCTAACCTGCCCTCATTATAAGCAAATTCGCACTGTACATACTCGTAAACACCGCCACCCCGGCCGCATCTGCTCGTAACGCAAGAGCCTTCAAATAAGAGCTGCCGCTTCAATTTTCTCATATATTCATTCACGCTTTACACCTCCCTCTAGTAGATATGGGGATTACTCCCCATACCCCTACACAAAACCGTACGTGCGCTATTAACGCATACGGCTTTTCACTTCATATTTCATACTCTATATGTAAAACAAACTTACCTTAATATTCGGCTCAGTCAATGAAAATGTTTGAAGCAATCCATCAAAGAAAGTGTCTATTGTGTAGCTTCTCTTTTGGCTTCTCCGATTCAAACATTTATACAATAACCATTTTGTCTGTACTTAGAAATTCTTCACGTCCCTTGTATTGTCGGTTACTCCATAATACTGGTAATGTCCCCGCAGTTTCGCATTTACTATTTTAAATATCATTTCCAATGGCATTGTTCTATCCCTGTGTGCCTTTATCCATTCTTTCATCGCTTTGATTTTACTTCGGAATCTCTTTCTGCTGGTCTTTACCCTGCAACGGAAAAATTCTTTCTTTCCGTCCATTCCGCAATAAAATGTGAAACCAAGAAAGTTAAAATGGACCTCTTGTCAAGGACATTTTTATTCATTTGTTTTAGGGAATACTTGTTCGTTCTCCTTATAACTTATAATCCCATTTAACGGATACATTCCGGTAGTAATATACGTATAATTAATACTCATCTGGCGATAATTTAGCTAATTGCCATTGATATCGTTCAGTATTATAATAATTCAGCCAGTCGCCTAATATTGCTTTAACCTCTCCAACCTTCGTACACCCGCTAACATCGATTTCATCTTTCATATAACCCAAAAAGCTTTCCTGTGGAGCATTGCCCAAATGGAATGTAAAAATAAATTATAAAACCCATATATTATTCTTCTTCTCCTTTTTTGACAATTTCCATCACCATCATTGCAACTAAGATTTCTTTTTCCAATATATTTTATATTTTCCATCTTTTATTATTAACCGGATATTTTGTGAATTAATCTTTTTTACTTTTATCGATTTCTGTTCAACTGCATTGTCTTCGTACTTTATTATTCTATATTTTATATAATTATTTTTAATGCTAAATTTTCCAGCGCCACCATTTCCTGCGCCTACCCCATAACTGAATTCACCATTTCGTTTAAACTCCATTATACTTCCATATTGAGAAAAGGCAGACCCGTATATCCATCTCATGCTTGTCTTATTTATCTTCATCGTCATATCAGTATCTATTTCCCAATATCCTTCTAACTGTTTTATAGTAGCGATTTTAACATTTACTGTGCATTTCTTTACTTCATTTCGACATTTAACAGTAATAACTGCATTTCCAGCTTTTTTCGCCTTTAATTTTCCAGTTGTTGAAACAGTTACTATATCCGTGTTATTTGATTTCCATATAATCTTACTTCCTGAAGCTTTTACGGTTGCTTTTAATTGATATAAACTTCCCACAGCCATTTCAATATTACTTCTATTGATCTTCAAACCAGATAAAGATTTTGCGCTGACTGTGTCTGCTCCTAAGAAAAAAAACAATGACATAACTAATATAGTTATCCATATCTTAACTTTGCCTTTCAATCTTGTTTCCTCCCATTTTTGTGTTACCATACACGTTTAAATTCAATTTGTTTTGCTATACTTAATCCATATTTATCAATAGCTTTCTGATAAATACTTTCTGAAACTTTTTTATTATTTACTTTATAAAGATATTGAGGTGGATAGCCTTTTTTCATATTCTGCCGATATGTTTGCTGTAAAATTTTCAACTTTCCTTTTACAACCGAAAGATATATCTGAGATGAAAAATCACTTCCACTATTTGCCAAAATTAATGTCTTTTTATTAATTAATTGACGCCCACGAGCCCCCGCTCCCTCAAAGCAAATTAAAGGTAGTACTTTTCCATTATAATAGGTCAATAGTAAAACCCTATTGTCCCATAAGACACTACGATCTGTCGCAAGCAATAATTCTTTTACGCCATCATTATTTAAGTCAATTAACTTATAATATGTAAAATCACTACGCTTTACTTTCTTTTTATCCATTTTAGTTCCTTGATAACCATCATAGTATTTGACATAATACGTTCCGGATTTTGAATTAAGTACCTTTTTATACCAGTCTTTTTGTGGATCACATACCTTTACAGCTAAATTCACATAATACGTCTTTTTATTCTGTACAACCTTAGCTGTAATCGTTGCGGTCCCACTTTTAACGCCTTTTATAACACCTTTTGAATTCACATAAGCTACTTTATTGTTTGAAGAACTATAAACAACTTTTGCCCCTGAAAGAACATTATCAATTACAAACTGTTTTGTTTTCCCTTTATCAACAGTAATACTATTTCGTCTGGCTGTCGGAATTATTTCTTCATCAGCTATTTTATATTTTGCAAAATAAATATCTGCATATTTCAATTGATTATTTATAAGAGACTGCCTGTACTTGTTTTGCCTTTTACATATATTAATTAATTCCGTAGCAGTAGATACATTTTCTTTATGATAAATCCAATTAATTATATCTGAAGCGGCCCCACCATTAAGATAATTATTAAGCCATGTTGTTGCATAATTATTAGCATACATTTGAAATCTAATATATGCATTAAAACAATATGTAAATTTTTTTCCGTTTTCTGAATTTGGATCACGTCTAAAACTGTCCGCAGCCGCAAACATTCCCTGCTGCATATAACAGTCCGTAGTGTACAACAATGCCAGCTTCAAATTGTTAGATGCACGGTCTTGAGAATTAAAACAAACATCTAACCCATTCATTCCCCAATTAAGAGCACCTAAAACCGGATTACTGTCTTCCAAAGCAGACCATCCCGCATCAAGGATTTTATTCCAAAGATATTCTCCGTATTTTTTTGATTCATAATCAATGGGAGTACCATCTATTGTATTAAGAACCTCTGAGATTGCTTTCTTAAAATCCCCATCTACCGAAACCTGTTCCTGCATAACTTTTAATAACGAAACACAATCATCTTTCACTTTCAAAACAGCAAGATACTCCGACATGCAGTCAATCAGTTCCTTTGTTGTTTTTATTCCTTCATTAACACCTTTTAATACTTCTCCCAGACCATAAATCGTTTCAATCCGCCTACATATTTCCTTACTTTCTTTTACCGGAAGATTGTTAATATAACTTTCTTTCTTATCATTAAGTTCCTCCCCAATTGCATCATAAATTTTTAATGCGAAATCTGTTTTACTATTAGTCAGTTCCTTGTTTTTGTCTTCTCCAAAGGCATCATACTTTAGATAATCCATAAGTAACATTTCATATACATATTTCTGCATATTTGTAAGCTGATTTCTGTATTCACTGTTAAAATATATACTCCATGCTGTTGATATACTTACTAAAGGTTTATCATCCAGTAAATATTCCCCTAATTGTCGATATACCGGTTCTGAAAAACTTCGAAATGTTGAGTACAAGGAATTTCCATTATTATCTATACCATTCATGATGGTTTGTGCCATCCAATAATCATAATCTGGAATTTCTGTATTTTGAGTAACACCAGAATATATCTGTGCTATATCATTTGCCAATACGCTGCTACACTGTTGCGAACCAATCAAAGTAATCGCCAATACCATCGCATATACCTTCTTCAACATTTGTTTTTTCACAAAACATCCCCCCCTTTTTAATAGCCTGGCATTATTTTTTCTTTCAATTTTCTTTCAATTTTTTTCACTGTTTTTACTTCTTTTCACATAATAATCATAACATTTCCACCTCGCTACAATGGGCACTTCCTGTGGACAGTATTATTACACATTTTTGTCTGCACTTTTTTCCATAATCCTGCTGGAAATCCTCATATGTTTTCCATGAGTCTTAATACAATGGCACTTGCTGTTGCTTCATCAGCTGTATCATGAAAAAGACTGCTTTTACTCTTTTTTCGGCAGAAAGCAGAGAACTGTCATAATCAGTTCTTTCCGGAGACTCTGCAGATTCCTGTTCCGAATTAATTTCTCTGAAAGGGAAACCTCCAGCTACGCTGTTCCATCGATCAGCATGCCAGCTGTATTATACATCTATGTTCATCCTCTGGAATTAACTGTATCAATTTTCTTTCCTTCAACAATAACTCCTGCAGGTATTTATTCTCCCCATCTGTTTTATCAGCCTTGTTTTCCAGCAGCTCTATTTCCTGTTCGTATTCATCCAGTAGCTTTTCATCAGGGATCATATCTGATATGTCAAAATCCCAGGTTCTACACTTTTTCAATAGTCCTACCAGTGCAGAAGCAGCAAAAGAACACATTAATTCAAATGTCCCATAGTCAGTATTTTTTTAAATTCTCCACAGTTAAGTATGATCTTCCATGCATCTTTTACCTGTTTCTTATCCAATCCGGCAAAGATATCCAGAAAATTATTGCCTTGATCCAGTTTTACCGCTTCAATTGCAAGATTGGCTGTATCAGTATTAACTTTCACCTCATCGAGCAGCATTGTGTAATCATCAAGAAACGCCCGGTACTTTGTATCATTCTCTGATTCTTTGAGTACTGCTGCCAGCTTTTCTCTTATTTTTTTAACATCCATTATTTCGCCTCTTTTCTGCCGCCTGCCTTTTATCAATTGGTAATACCAACAACCTCTGATGCATTGCTTTTCACCGTAAATTCTTTAGCAGACGACACGTTTTAGTCTAAATCCATTATACATTCTCTAACATTGGACTTCAAGTTTTTCATCCCACCTTAATGTGCAACTTTACAATACAAGTTACTGTTCAGGGATTAGCTGGACTTGAGAAAACCGATGTGTAGACTGATAACTTGATGAGCTTGAATCCCGCATTGGCCCATAAAGCAAAAGAATTCCGCCTTAAGTTCTACGAAACAGCTACTAAGTTGGAAGAAGAACAGTGAAAGAACCTGAAACTTCATGCACAGATCAAACGTGATTATGAAAATTCATCTAGTCCTTTTTCAAAAGCATCCGACAGAAAAAGATTGCAAACAGCAGGGAAAAACAGGATGGAAACCCGGTGGACGGCCAAGACATAAAGGGCATGGCCGAAAAAAGCAGGATCCAGGCATTTTGGTTAATGCATGAGCATGCTTGTTTTGATGCGACTGGAAGAACCAGCAAATATATTTGACAGAGTGTCCAGAATATTTGGATAAGAAAACCGATGGCATTGACTATTATTAGTCTACACCATCGGTTTTCTCATGTCCAGCTAACCTCTGAGCAGTGACTTTTAGAAAGATTTGTACATCTTATATAATGACAATATATTGACATTATACGAATATTTGAGTATACTATCTTTGAATGGAGGTGTTCTGTATGGCAACAACTAACTTAAATATTCGTATAGACAAGGCAATCAAAGATCAAGCGGAGGAAATCTTCAATGAGCTTGGTCTTAATATGACAACTGCTGTAAATATGTTCCTGAGAACCGCTATCCGTGAGCGTGGTATTCCTTTTGAATTAAAACTGGAAGTGCCAAATGATACTACAGCCGCTGCCATTGAGGAAGGCAGAAAAATGATGAATGATCCTTCTGCTCCACGCTATTCCAGTATGGATGCGCTTAAGGCAGCTCTCGATATATGAAATACGATATTCAGTTTACCAATCAATTTAAAAAGGATTTAAAGCTTGCCAAAAAGCAAAACAAAAATCTTGATAAGCTGTTTGAGGTAATCGATATTCTGGCGAATGGCGGTACGCTGGAAGCAAAATACAGAGACCACGATCTTACAGGTAACTATAAAGGCACGCGTGAGTGTCATATTGAACCAGACTGGTTACTCATTTATGAGATTCAAAACAATGTTTTAATACTCATGCTTTATAGACTTGGTACGCACTCAGAACTATTCAAAAAATAGGTTTTGAAAACAGAATAGCAATTCAGAAAGCATCTATCAGAAATGATAAGTGCTTTTCTTATGCCCAAATTCAGGAAAAGAGGAGCTTATGGCAGGAAGTAGAATCAAGGGGATCAAGGTCGAAATTGGTGGCAATACCACAAACCAATTCCCTCAGCCGATTTGCCAGAAACACGCTGGACTGCCTGAAATACATCCGCCAGCTAAAGGATAAGAATATACCGGCCTTCTTCGAAAAGGAAGCGAAAATCATTAAACAAGGAGACTCATACCAAAGGTATGAATCTCCTTGTTTAACACAGATATTCATTCCGGCAATAAATACGTATCAATCCTCCGGGTATATCTATATTTTATTTTTGATTAATCTCTGCGAATCCAGCAGCATCAATTTTTAATTCTATTTTTTCGCCTTTTTTAAGTTCTTTCCATTGAGAAAAATCCATTTCATATCTTCCTGTTTCGGTCTTGCCCTTCTTTTTCTCATATGTAGCGGTCACAAAATAATGCTCTTCTTCTGCTCCTGTTCTCTGTCCGTCTTTAAGTTTCGGTTCCGGCCAGGAAGGGTTCTGATCATTGCCGGAACTTTTTGCAGTATCGACAACCGTCCATTTGTCTATTTCATAGTAATATTTTGTAGCATACACAGGCTCCTTCCGGTAGACTGGTTTTTCTACATCTTCGGTGTAGGTTTCCTCAGTATATACCGGAACGCTTTCCGTTTGCTCCTCAAAATAGCCATTTCCAAGATCAACATAAGAACTCTTCTCTTCGTAGTGGTCTATGACACTGCGTGTTTTGGTTTCTGTAACTGTCTCGTAATGGTCGAGAACGTCTTTGTAGGATTGAATTTCACTTTTTGTATATTGCAGCCTCGCATCATCGGGCAGCGACCAGTCACTTTCATTGTGAGTTACAACCTCTTCAATGTCAATGGTTCTTTCCCAATCCAAGTCATCAATCGTTACGTTTTTGATCTTCGGTGCCAGGCATGACATCATGCCAAAAATAATTGCTGCGAAGATTCCCAGAATGAGCAGCACCCGCCTCAGCAGTGGCTTTTTCTTTGGTGTATTTTGGGGGATATTTTTCTGGCAGGATTCTTTTTTCTCTTCTTTCTTTCGTTTCTTTTCCTCTTCCTGCTGCCTCATCTCGAAGTAGTTTCTCTCCGAATCTTCTTTTGTGGCACCACAGTTTTTGCAGACATTCAGATCGTCGCTGTTAAGACTGCCACAAAAGCTGCACTGCCAGTCCGGATTACGGCTGATCTTTTCTGCTTCCTCCTCAGAAACATATTTAATTTCATCCGGCATATAGAATTTTGTATTTTCGTCCTGCGGATGCCCACAATCGGGACAGGTTTTTTGACCGGCTCTAATCCTTTTATTCCCACAAAACGGGCAATCCCAGAGACCTTCGATTATCTTTCCCATACAGACTCTCCTCTTCCTTCCCTCAATAACAATTTCAACAAGTATTTAGATTTCTCTTCAATTTTATAATTTTCTGCAGTTTTTTTATTTGCTCATTTATAGATTACTGTTTATTTTTCATCTCTGCTACTCTGTCCAGAATCTGTTTCTTTAATTCTTCTACATTATCGGTCCGATATTTTAATCCTGCTGCGGAGATATGTCCTCCACCGCCAAAAGGTTTCAACAGTTCATTAACATTGATCCATTTCCCGTCTGAACGGAAAGAACATCTCCACCCGTTTTCTTCTTCCTCATACATGGTAAAACCAAGTTCAATATCGTCGCAATCGCGCAGGATCGTGCTGATACAGTGGATGTCTTCGTATGTGATATCTTTTTCGACAATTTCCTTCTGTCCCATAATGACATAAGCAACCCGGCCATCCATCGCACGTACTGCCCCATGAAGAATATCGGCTCTTTTGTACAGAATGTCCAAGGTGTCACTGTGTAAGGTTTTCATAATCCTGCCATGGTCAACTCCCATAGACATCAGATCAGCTACAGCCCGAAAAATCCCCTGGTTTGCCCTTGCCAGTCCTCCGGTATCATGCAGGATGCCAAGGTAAATATAATCTGCGGCATTGGGATACGCTTCCTTTTGGGCTGCATTTAGAAGCAGTTCGGGAGAAAGCATATGGTATACATTTTCCGCACACGCCTCAGAAACCTTTGTCCAGTTCACATCTCCGTATCCTTCATTGGAAGCGTGATGATCAATAACAATGCTGGCAGCGGCATTTTGGTAATATTCCAATCCGATCATACGCTCCAGAGTTGCATTATCACAGACTATGGCACAATATTGTTTTCCGGATATGTCCGGCATCTCAAAAGGAACAAATGTCTTATCTTCCACGACCATCTTTTTCGGACCGCGCTCCAGCGTTTTTGCAAGGTATGGAAACACCCTGTATTGTGGATAATTGACATGGATATAGTGCGCAAGGCTCATCACCGATCCGGCAGCATCGCCATCCGGATTTAAGTGTCCCAGAATCACTACAGTGTCCAGATTGTGCGTCTGCATGGTTTCATCAAAAACAGTATCAAAATTAAACTCTGTCATTCCTACCTCCTTCGTATATCACTTCCCTGTTATATTTTAATTTTATCATCTAACAGATCAGATAACAAGTTGTGGGCACATACAAGCCAAAATTGTTACTGTTCACTCCGTTCTCAGTAACGTAGCCAAAATTCATTACAGATTGCATTATTTTGCGGAATTGCTACCGAATCAAAAAGAGACAAAAGAGACCACTTGTCTCTTTTCTGTCTCTTTTAAAAAAACTATAGCAATTTTATAAGATTTCTATAGTTTTTTCAGGGTTTCTGTACTATAATGAAATCCATAAAGAGATTGTCATATCAAAAATAGTAATATAATTTTCTGCTAGAAAATCAGATCATCTCCCATCAAACTGGAAATTCAGGGAAAGTTGTTCTGATATTATTATGAAAAAGATGATCGAAGCCCAGGAAAGACAGATGTCCAGTGGTTCCCAGGGCGGACAGTACTAATCAGATAAAAGCCTCTCAGTTGAGGAACTGAAAAAAACCGATGGTGATGACTGAAAACAGTCAAATCCATCGGTTTTTCTATAAAAGCGAATTAATAAAATCAGATCATCCCTATCAGATGTACGATCAGTGCAGCCACCCAGGCAATCACACACTGCCATACCACAACACCGACAGCCCATTTGCTGCCCATTTCACGTTTGATCGAAGCGATAGCCGCCACACATGGTGTATAGAGCAAACTGAATACCAGCAGGGATGCTGCTGCCAGCGGAGTCAGTACAGAGGCAATATTTCCACTGAAAAGTACTTCCAGAGTAGATACCACGCTCTCTTTTGCCATAAATCCGCTGATAAGAGCTGTACAGATTCTCCAGTCTCCCAGTCCGATTGGTTTAAATATAGGTGCCAGGACTCCCGCCACCATTGCCAGAATACTGTCTGCAGAATCTTTTACAAGATTTAAATGCAGATCAAAGCTCTGCAGGAACCAGATTATCATTGATGCAAGCAGGATAATAGAAAACGCTCTCTGCAGGAAATCTTTTGCTTTTTCCCACAAAAGCTGACCTACATTCCTTGCTCCCGGCAGCCGGTAATTGGGAAGTTCCATGACAAACGGTACGGGATCTCCCTTGAAAAGAGTTCTGTTATACAAAAATGCCGCCAGGATTCCCACCAAAATTCCAAGCAGGTAAAGACCTGCCATAATAAATCCGCCCTTCTTCGGGAAAAAAGCACTTACAAAGAAAGAATAAATCGGCAGCTTCGCAGTACAGCTCATAAATGGAGTCAGCAAAATCGTCATCTTTCTGTCACGCTCACTTGTAAGTGTACGTGTGGCCATAACAGCCGGAACCGTACATCCGAATCCAATCAGCATTGGTACAATGCTTCTTCCGGAAAGGCCGATCTTACGCAGAAGTTTGTCCATCACAAAAGCAACACGTGCAACGTATCCGCTGTCTTCCATAAGAGACAGAAAGAAAAACAGGGTTACGATAATCGGCAGAAAACTGAGTACACTTCCCACACCTGTAAAAATACCGTCAATGACCAGGCTATGCATGGCACTGTTTACATTTGCTGCTGTCAGTGCTGCTTCTACCAGCGCAGAAACCTTATCAATTCCAATCTCCAGAAGCCCCTGAAGCCACGCTCCGATCACATTAAAGGTAAGATAAAATACCAATACCATGATTCCGATGAAACAGGGAATCGCTGTATATTTTCCTGTAAGAATCTTATCAATTTTCTCACTTCGGATTCTTTCTTTGCTTTCTTTAGGCTTTACAACTGTCTGTTCACACAAACGCTCAATAAAGTCAAAACGCATATCTGCGATCGCAGCACTTCTGTCAACCTGACGCTCTGTTTCCATCTGCTGTACGATATGCTCCAGCATCTCCGTCTCATTTGTGTCCAACTTCAGCTTCTCAAGAATCAGCGGATCTCCCTCGATTGCCTTGGTTGCTGCAAAACGGGTAGGAATATCAGCCTGCGCCGCATGATCCTCAATCAGGTGCATGACCGCATGAATACAGCGGTGTACTGCACCGTCATGGTCACTCTTATCACAGAAATCCTGACGCAGCGGATGTTCCTGATATTTCGCTATATGTAACGCATGGTCAACCAGCTCATCAACCCCTTCATTCTTTGCTGCGGAAATAGGGATTACAGGTACTCCAAGCAGCGATTCCATCTTATTTACATCTATAGAACCCTGATTTCCCAGCACTTCATCCATCATGTTCATTGCAACTACCATAGGAATATCCATCTCCAGAAGCTGCATGGTCAGATACAGGTTTCTCTCAATATTGGTAGCATCCACAATGTTGATGATCGCACTTGGTTTCTCATCCAGGACAAAATTTCTGGAGACAATCTCCTCACTGCTGTAAGGGGACATGGAATAAATTCCCGGAAGGTCTGTGATTTCTGTATCCGGATGGCCTTTAATCGAACCGGTCTTACGATCCACCGTTACTCCTGGAAAGTTTCCCACATGTTGACTGGAACCTGTCAGTTGGTTAAACAGTGTAGTTTTTCCACAGTTCTGATTTCCCACCAATGCGTACGTCAGTGTAGTTCCCTCAGGCAGTGGATGTTCATCTTCTCTGGAATGATACTTTCCATCCTCTCCAAGTCCCGGATGTGCCAGGTCGCTTACAGCCTCTATTCCGGCGTGACTTCTGCTTCGCTTCGGGATCTGTTCGATTTCTATCTGCTCTGCTTCCGCAAGTCTTAATGTCAGTTCATATCCATGTACCTGTAATTCCATGGGATCTCCCATGGGTGCAAACTTCACGACTGTGACCTCAGCTCCCGGAATCATACCCATATCCAGGAAATGCTGACGCAAGGCACCTTTGCCGCCAACCGACGTGATCACAGCACTTTTTCCGATTTCCAAATCTTTTAATGTCATTTTCAGTCGCTCACCTTTTGTATTTGTATTTGGTTATCATCGTCGTTATTATAGCAATCCTCGTAAATAATGCATCTTAATCCAGCCCATCAGAGTGTGAAACCCTGCTGAACTGTCTTAAATGCATTATTTACGAGGATTGCTATAGCCGATTTTTCTCAATAACCTTATGCAGATAGCTTATACTAACTGATAATTTTTGTCAAGTAGCAGGTATGTCTCAATTTTTTTATAACCGAAAGCACAAAAAACTCAGATGAATTTATGTTATCATCTGAGTTTCTCAATGTCTTAACCTGACAGGTCATTAAACCTGTCTGTGATTACTTCATTACTTATTATTCTGATCATTCTCAAGTAACTGATTTATGTGATTGCCATAAGATTTGGAAATTGTTCTTATTTTTTATATGTCAGATCCACACAGAACCTGTAATATCACCGTTAATTACATAATATGCTTTGTTCTCTTCAGGTTTGATATAAATCTTAATATCTTTGAGATCTTTCTCCTTTTTACCCAGTTCGTCTGTCCAGATTCTTCTGACATTACTTAAAATATTTTTTGTATATACTTCTCTGCCCATGAACTGAATATATACTTCTGCTGTTGCTTCTTTCTTAGTGGTTCTTCTTGTTGTCTTCTTCTCGGCAGCTGTCTCTTCAGCCGGTTTCTCAGCTGTCTTAGCAGGAGCCTTCTTTGTAGTTCTTTTCGTTGTTTTTGTTGGTTTTGCAGCAGTCTTTGTTGTTTTAGCTGTCTCTTTTTTCTCGGCTTCTTTCTCTGTTTCTGCCGGTTTCTTTTCTACAGTGTCTGCTGCTTTAGCTGTTTCTTTCTTCTCGGTTTCTTTCTCTGCTTCTGCTGATTTCTTTTCTGCAGTCTTTCTTGTTCTTCTTGCTGCCGGTTTCTTTGCTGTTGTTTCTTTCTTTACAGTCTCTGTTTCAGCAGTTTCTTTCTTGTTTGCTTCTTTATTTACAGCTACTTCTTCAGCAGTTGTCTTTGCAGGAGCCTCTTTAACTTCGGTTGTCTTCGCAGTGGATGTGTTGAGATCTGCTGTAGTTGCTTTTGTTGCCATATGATTAGCCTCCTTACAAGGTATAAGTATTCGTAACTGCTCAGTTTTGTACAGTTACAGGTATTCTTATGTTACCGAAAATATGATAAACAGTAACATTCTTTTATGAAAATAGAATACTACGAATCTTCTGCTTTTGCAATGTTTTTCTGTTTTTATAATTTAGGCATCTTATGAACAGTATTATTTTTTACTCTGTATCCGTCATTTTCTATAGTCCAAGATTCTGCAGATCCTCCTTCATATATGCCGAAAGTCTCCTCTGAAGTTCCTCATTCTGCGGAAGGCTTAAATCCCCGTCAAGAGACAGAATCTCCGAAGCCGTTTCACTGGCAGCTTTCAGGATATCCGCATCCTGATAGATGTCCCCCAGTTTAAATTCCAGCAGACCACTCTGGCGGATTCCAAAAAGATCACCAGGACCGCGAAGCTTCAGATCCTCTCCTGCAATATAAAATCCATCGTTGGATTTATTCAGGATCTGCAGACGTTTAGAAATTTCCTTTGCACCATTTCCCTGCATAAAAATGCAATATGACTGATATTCCCCTCTACCGACACGCCCGCGAAGCTGATGAAGCTGTGCCAGCCCGAAACGCTCGGCATTCTCCACCATCATCACTGTAGCATTAGGCACATTCACTCCTACCTCAACTACAGTAGTAGATACCAGGATCTGAATTTCCCCTGTGGCAAAAGCCTCCATGATCACATTCTTCTCTTTCGCTTTCATCTTTCCATGAAGAGAAGCAATCTTTATATCTGGCGAAAAAACATTGCGAAGCTTCAGGGTATAATCCAGCACATTTTCCCCATCCATCCCTTCGCTCTCCTCCACCATTGGACAGATCACATAAACCTGCCGTCCCTGACGGATCTGCTTCTCCATAAAGGAATAAGCCTTCGGCCTGTAAGAAGTATCCACCACACAATTTTTAATGGGAAGTCTCTGCGCAGGAAGTTCATCAATTACTGAAATATCCAGATCCCCGTATATAATGATCGCCAGCGTCCTTGGAATCGGTGTAGCACTCATCACCAGCACATTAGGCGGGTTTCCCATAGTAGTCAGTGCTTCCCTCTGTTTCACACCAAAACGATGCTGCTCATCTGTAATAACCAGTCCAAGATTATTGTACTGCACTTTTTCCTGAATCAGTGCATGCGTTCCTATCACCAGATTAGCCTCTTTTGACGCGATCAGCGCATATTTTTTCCTTTTCTCCTTCGCAGTATCTGATCCTGTCAGCAAAACCGGATGCCCAAAATCAATATTCTGTTCCTGCAGCAGCTTCTCCATTGCCTGAAAATGCTGCCTTGCAAGAACCTCCGTAGGTGCCATAAGCACTGCCTGATATCCATTCTCCACAGTCATGATCATTGCGAGAAACGCAAGGATTGTCTTACCGCTTCCCACATCTCCCTGCACCAGTCTGGACATCAGGGCCTGGCCGCTTAAATCCCTCTCAATCTCATGCCACACATTCAACTGCGCCTTTGTCAGATCATAGGGCAGACTTTCAATAATCTGCTCTGTCGTCCACACCGGATGCATGGGAAACGCATTCGGTGCTTCCTCCGTCTTCTCCTTCAAAGACTGCACAGCAAGAACAAAAAGAAGAAACTCGTCAAACACCAACCTTCTCCTTGCAGCTAACAGCTCCTGCATATTTTTGGGAAAATGAATCGCAGGAATCGCAAAATTCCTGTCTGCCAGGTGGTACCTTTCCTTATACTCATCTGCCAGATACTCTGCCTGAAGCTTCTGCTCATCAAGCACCTGATGGATCAGCTTCACGATCGTCTTATTAGAAAGCCCCGCAGTCAGTCCATAAATCGGCTGAAGACTGTGCAGAATCTCCTCATAAGCCGCAGGAGTAAAAATCTCAGGATGCTCCATCTGCAACTTCCCCTGCTTCCTGACGACACGCCCCCGCAGAACAAACCTGCTGCCTTTCCTGACTGCAGAGCGCAGATACGGTGCATTAAACCACGTAACAGAAATTTTCCCCGTAAGATCTGCCACAGTGGTCGTGATCACCTGAAGATTCCGCACCTGATTCACATACACACCCGTTATAACCGCCACAGAAATCGCCACAACAGCTCCCTCTTCCAGAGACCGGATCTCAACAGGCTCCTCATACGCATCATAATTACGTGGATAATAACTCAGAAGAGATTCCATATCCGTAACTCCTATTTTCGCAAATAACTTTTCCGTTTTCTCCCCCACGCCCTTAAGGGTTCTCAAAGATATCGACATCTATCTCCTTTTCCTTTCTAAAAAATCCATCACAAATATAAATTTAACCAAATCAAGTATCCAGCTATCCGGCAGAGCAATTATTCGGTTATAATCAAGTAAAAACGGACTATGTCATCCGCCCAGCCAGCTGCCAGGCGGGAAAATTATTTGTTTTTGTGTGCATTTGCAGGGATCTTAGATATTCTTAGGTTCCGGAAAACTGCGTTATGAGCAGACAGTCTCACTGTCTGAGCGAAGTTTGCAACGGAGCGAGTTTGAGAGGGCTGCTCATGCCCTTAGCAGATTTCCGGAACCTTAGAATATCTTAGTTCCCGAAACCGCACACAAAAACAAATAATTTTCCTGCCGTCCCTTTTTAATACGAAAACGGATATACCCACCCTCAACAATGGCCTATACCCGTTTTCATCACATGAACTATTCGTTTATCTCTCTCAAAAACTCTATTATCCTACTCTACAGAAATAACATAATAATAAATCGGCTGTCCACCCGCATTCAGTTCCACATCACAATCCGGACAAGCCTCCTCCAGAGCCGTTGCCAACTCCTCAGCTTCAGCCTCCTCAGTATCAGCACCATAATAAATACTGATCACCTCAGACTCATCATCCACCATCTGGGCAACTGTCTCCTTGGCAACTTCCATGCGGTCCTTGCCAACAGCCAGGATTCCATGATCACCGATACCCATCATATCCCCCTCATGGATCTCCTTATCATCAATCCTTGTATCACGCACAGCATACGTGATCTGTCCGGTCTTCACATGTTCGATTGCCTGAAGCATAGCCTCAGTATTCTCCGCACTGTTCTTCTCGGGCACATAACTGATCATGGCAGTAATTCCCTGCGGAATGGTCTTAGTCGGCACAACCACGATCTCTTTATCCTCAGTAAGATCCCTTGCCTGGTTTGCAGCAAGAACAATATTCTTATTGTTCGGGAAAATATAAATAGTCTTTGCATTTACTTTTGCAATGGCATTGAGCATATCCTCTGTACTCGGGTTCATTGTCTGACCGCCCTCGATCAGGTAATCCACACCCAGTTCCTTAAAGATCTCTGTCATTCCCTTTCCCACAGATACGGAAATAAAGCCTACTTCCTTCGGCGGCTGTGCTGCTTCTTCTTTTTCTTCCTGTTCTGCCTGCTCTTTCGCCATTTTCTCGGCATCCTTTATAAGCTTCTCCTGATGCTCCTCACGCATATTGTCGATCTTCATACGTGAAAGTGCACCAAAGGTAAGGGCTTTCTCAATAGCCTGTCCAGGATGATTGGTATGAACATGAACTTTCACGATCTCGTCATCTGCAACAAGCACAATAGAATCACCAAGGGACATCAGGAATTTCTTAAATTCATGCTCTGTCTCCTCGGACATCGGCTGGTTCAGAAGAATAATAAACTCTGTACAATAACCAAATTTAATATCAGCCTCTGTCTGTGCATCGATCTTAGTCACAGCAGGACCTTTTGCCTTGTCAAACTGTGTATAATCAATCTCTTTGCCAAGGAAACCATCATATGCACCATGGTATACTTCCAGAAGTCCCTGTCCACCGGAATCCACTACTCCTGCTTCTTTCAGAACCGGCAGCATCTCCGGTGTCTTTGCCAGAGTTTCCTCCGCATGAGCGATCACGCTCTGGAAAAATGTATCCAGATCCTCTGCTGTCTCCGCAAGCTCTACAGCCTTGGCAGCAGCCTCTCTTGCAACAGTAAGGATTGTTCCTTCCTTCGGTTTCATGACTGCCTTATATGCAGTCTCCACACCTTTTTCCATGGCTGCCGCGATATCAATGGCATCCAGTTCCTTACTGTTCTTAACACTTCTGGTAAAACCACGCAGAAGCTGAGAAAGAATAACACCTGAGTTACCTCTTGCACCGCGCAGAGAACCGGAAGAAATCGCCTTGGCCAGTGACTCCATGTCAGGCTCTCCCAGAGAACCTACTTCTGCTGCTGCTGCCATGATCGTCATTGTCATATTGGTTCCTGTATCTCCATCCGGTACCGGAAATACGTTCAGTTCGTTGATCCATTCTTTTTTAGCTTCCAGATTCTTGGCTCCTGCAAGAAACATCCTGGAAAGTATTCTGGCATCTATGGTTTTGTTATTCACCACAAGTTCCTCCTCTATCCTAATCAATTGCGCGTACACCTTCTACATAAATATCGATCTTATCAATCTCCATTCCTGTAAAGGCCTCGACTTTATATTTGACATTGCTGACAAGGTTGTCTGCAATTGTACTTATATTCACGCCATATGCCACAATAACGTGGAAATTCAGGCGGATTTTATTGTCCTCTGTAATTCTGACGCTGATGCCATGTTTCAGGCTGTTCTTTCCAAGAAGCTTTACCAGTCCGTCCTTCATACTGACTGCAGCCATGCCTACGATACCAAAACATTCTACAGCAACGCTTCCTGCGTAGGTTGCGATTACATCTGTGTCAATTATGATCTGACCTAATCCGGAATCTATACGTCCATTCATATGGTTACCTCCAATGCTCATTATTGTATGTAAGTGTATTATAACCTCTTTTCACAGAAAAAGAAATATAATTTTTGAGTTTTTTCCTTTTTTTGCTTGCAAAAGCACAATTCATCTGTTACAATGTAATCTGTTGAACACAAGGTTACTGTTCAGACGCTATGCACACAGCACGACAGTAACAATAAAGCGTCAAGGAGGTGCTATCATGGCTAAATGTGCAATCTGTGAGAAAGCTGCTCATTTCGGAAATAATGTAAGTCATTCACATAGAAGATCCAATAAAATGTGGAAATCTAACGTAAAATCCGTTAAAATCAAGACTGCTGAGGGTGGAGCTAGAAAGACATATGTATGTACTTCTTGCTTAAGATCCGGTAAAGTAGAAAGAGCATAATAACACCATTACCCCTGTTGTAACAGGGGTATTTTTTTGCAAAAAAGACTGTCCCTCTGTTCAGATATTCTTTACCGAATATTCTGCCTGAGCTGACAGTCTTTTTTTATTTCATATGTCAAACGGGATATTCGCAATCTTCTGTAAAGTTAATGACAGAAAAGATGATATCCCAACAACAGGAAAACTCCGGCCGAAACCACCAGAACCACATTTTCTGCGATCAGCATCCCGATTATCATCCCAATCCCTATGAAAAACAGCATAAAGCCGAACAGCTTTTCCAATTCTTCTGCACCTTTTTCATCGGTTTGCTATAGTCTATGCAAAAATTATTTTTCTGATTCGCCGACAGATTCTTCGTCACCTTTTCCGGAGGTAAAACGGTCTACAAAATCCGGAACCATATCAAGGATCTTGGTGAGACCATCCTGATTTTTCACATTGACCAGCTTTGTTGTTCCATTCTGGATCACAAGCACTGCACAGGGAGTCATCTTTCCTGCCATTCCGCCGCCGCCGTTATCCTTCTTCTCTCCGGAAAAAGCACCGGCACCTACACCGAAAGATACATCCATCAGAGGAAGAATGATCGTATCGCCTACATGGATTGCCTCTCCTACCACTGTTTTCGCAGAAATAAAACTGTCCATTCCCTTGAATAATGAATTTACGGTTTCTTTAAAATTGTTTTCATTTGCCATGGTCATGCCCTCCTGGTTTTCCAACGTTTTATAACGTATTTTATATTTTTATTGAAATAAATACTCACTGCTGCCCGCACAGGAACAAATCCGTAGATCCTGCCTTTTGCCCTGATGTTTCCATACAGATAATTCTCACTGTCAAAACGGGGATTGATCTGTATACAGTTTTTGTGAAATGGAATTGTCATCCCAAGTACAGCAAGTGCCGCACCTGTCAGCGCCGGATCTTCAAAAGAAAAAGTAACCTGCCCTTCTATCCTTGTAGGAAAAATATGCTTAAGCAAAAATTTTCCATGTTTCCATACAAGCTTTCTGGCAGCTGTCACTCTGGGATGTTCTATAAACGCCTTCCACCAGGACACATTCTTCTTAATCTTCCCGAATGTCCTGCGGATATTTTGCAGTTTTGTACGAATCAACTGAAATATATTTCGGATCCGGTCATAGATCCTTTTTATAAAAAACTGCCTCTTCTTTAGACTATTCCGATCTGTATCATCTGCATTCAGTTCCTGCTGTCCGGATATCTGACTGTTTCTGATCCTCTCTGTATCAGCAGATGTATCTGAAGCTGAATTTCTGTCTGTTTTCAGATCCTCAGTCTCCATATTCTCTGATTTCGGGTGATCAACCACTGATTTTTTATGCTCTTCTTCCCTGTTTCCGTCTGTGCCGGATACAGATACCTTTTCTGCGCCGGATTTCTCCGGATTTTTCCCGGATTTCTTTGTTACAGCCCTCTTCTCCTGCCGTTTTTTCAACAACTTGTCTACGGGAATTCCAAACAGATGAAAGGATATCTCCATCTGCTGATCTTTCCATTCCGCTCTCAGCGAAATCCCATGAAACAGCCAGCTTACGATACCCTCTCCCTCTGTCTGTTTCCAGCCACCTTCTGCCTTGACAGCAGATGCCTTATATCTTACAGGACAGAACAGTACAAGAAGAACTGCCAGTAAAAGAAGGCCCAGCAGAATTCCCAGGATGATCAGTATAAATTTAAGGATCAGCCATAAAATATGTAACATATTCTCACCTGTTTTCTATATATTCAGCTGTTGCGAAGGTTCCCGTTTCCCTGTACATTTCATCGATCAGACTTCGCACCATCTCCAGGGCTTCCTCTTTGCCCTTCGCCATTCCTATGATCTTCGGACAGATTCCATAAAAGCTCTTCTGTATCAGCATTGCTGCAGGAATAATATCCATCAGATTCACAGGATTCTCTGACAGAGTAAGGAGATAAATGCCCAGAACCGGTTTTCCGCTGTTCAGTTTCTTTTTTATCTTCTCAGGATCCTTTACAGATTCCCCTGCAAGAAAATTCTCCTGCCATTTCAGCATCTTACACCCTCTCCCGTTTCTATAACACTTCAGTTACAGTATTTCCATTTTCTCCAAAATTTAAACCGGGCTGCGTTGCAAAAAAACACAGCCCTGTTCTCTCGTTAATAATACTTATGCTGTTTTCCCCAAAGTCCATTGCTTCTCATCTCCAGATATTCCTGATAAGCACGCTCTACGATCTGCTTCTCGTTTGAAAACCTCAGCAAATGATAGATCTCATGAAATTTATAATATCCGGAATCTACAAAAAACTCCTCTCTCTGGGGCTTACTATGATAATTATCCGCAGTCATAAGATACCAGTGTACCTCTTTGAAAACCACGTCCTCCGGAACGGTAAAGTTATATTGGCTCTTTCCGATGTATTTCACAATGGTCGCACGCACTCCAGCCTCTTCCATCACTTCCCGCAATGCTGTCTGTTCATGCGTTTCGCCTGGTTCCACTGTTCCTTTCGGCAATACCCAGCCCTCATAACGGTTCCTGTAAGATTTATACAAAGTAAGAATCTTACCCCGATGAATTACCACACCGCCACAGCTCGTTGCTTCTATCATAATGCAATCCCTCCTGTTTTGCGTGGTATTATAAACTGAGTATAGTATATCTCTTTTTTTCCAAACCCGCAAGCTATAAATATCATTTCATAACATATTACCGATTAATTAGTTACTGTTCACTCCGTTCACAGTAACGTAGCCAAAATTCATTCCAGATTGCCTGCAACATGGAATTTATTATTGCTTATCATAATAATACGCATCAAATATCTGCCCTGCGATGGGCACTGCTGCTTCACTTCCGGTACCGCCATTCTCAACAATGATCGCAACTACCAGATCCGGATCATCCACGTTGGAATAACCGATAAACCAGGAATGACTGGAACCATTCTCATCAAATTCCGCTGATCCAGTCTTGCCTGCCACTGTATATCCTCTTCCGTTCAGAGCCGATGCGGTTCCGTTTTCCACAACACCTTTCATAAGCTTTCCAAGGATATTCGCCTCATTTGTTGTCATCAGACGTTTATAGCTCTCCGGCTCTGTTGTCTTCACTGTCTCTCCATCTGAACTTACAACAGAATCAATGAGATAAGGCTTCATGAGCTCCCCGCCATTGGCGATCGCACTAGTAATCAGCGCCATATGCATAGGTGATACCAACGTATTACCCTGTCCGATGGCAGTCTGCATAACCTCTGCAACAGAAGATTTTCCATTTAATGTAAAAGTACTCTTTTTATAGGAAGAAAGCGGAAGACTCTTATTAAAAAGAAGATCCTCGGCTGTTTTTTTCAGAGAACTGCCTCCGAGCATGGTTCCGATCTCTGCAAATGCACTGTTACAGGAATTGGCAAAAGCACTGTAAAAATCTTCCTGTCCATGAACAGTTCCGCCATAGCACCTGATCGTGTGATCTTCTCTGGTAATACTTCCCTCACAGAGATAGGAAAATCCCTCCAGACTGCCCTTGGTTCTGAAATAGTCCAGGGCAGTTACCACCTTAAATGTAGATCCCGGAGGATAGGCTCCGTTTGTAGCTCTGTTCAACAGACTGCTGTCATTGGAATCATTTACCAGTGTGTCCCAGTTCTGGGAAATAGTATTCGGGTCAAAGTCCGGTCTGCTCATTTCCACCAGAATCTTACCTGTAGAGGGTTCTATGGCAACAACCGCCCCTCTCCTGTCACCAAGTGCATTATAGGCAGTTGACTGAAGATCTGCGTTTAACGTCGTGATCACAGAATCACCCGTATTTTTCTGATTCTTAAACTCATTTTTCATCTGGTTCAGGAAAAATTCATGAGAAGTCAGAAGCTGGAAGTTCGCCTCTGATTCCAGTCCGCTTTTTCCATTAGTGTCATATCCGACTACATGAGCGAACATATTTGCATAGGGATAAGTACGTTCCTCTGTTCCGTCTTCGTAAACATTGGTCTGGGCAAGCACCTGCCCATCTGCAGATATGATCTTACCTCTTACAACCCTGTCTGAAAAAGTATCCTGCCTTGTATTATAGGGACTATTGATAAAATCATCGCTCTTTGCATAATTAAAGTAGATCAGATATCCGATCATACTGACAAAGATCAGCACAAAAAAGCAGGATACCAGTGTATACTCTCTGTTACGGGGCCTTCTCTTTTCAGAAATCTCCCGGGCTTTGCGCTTCTGGCGCTTCTTCAACTCTCTGCGCCGTTCCTTTTCTTCGATATCTCTCAATTTCTTCGTCCTCATCTTCTCTCAAAATATACAATCCCTGAATAATCGCCAGCATCAGTACTGTACACGCGACAGAACTTCCTCCATAGCTGACCAGAGGAAGAGTTACACCTGTCATAGGGATAAATTTCGTTGCTCCGCCAATTGTCAGAAATACCTGAAATGCATATTCCGTACCAAGTCCAAGTGCGATCAGTTTGTAGAATGGTTTCTTAATCTTAAGCGCAATATTTACGATCATCAAAAAGAAACTCATACATACCAGGATCAGGCAGATTGCAAAAATCCCACCCAGTTCCTCACAGATTGCACTGAATATAAAGTCATTCTTGACAACAGGGATCTTCTCAGGCGAACCCTGACACAATCCCATTCCAAACCATCCGCCGGTTCCAATGGCAAACAGTGACTGGACGATCTGGTATCCTTCATTCTGATATACCGCCATGGGATCCTTCCAGGCTGTCACTCTCTGACGCACATGGCCAAACAGATGATATGCGACAACTGCCCCTGCAGATCCGCCTGCAAGACCAAGTGCCAGATATCCCACATTTCTGGATGCCACATAAATCATCACAAGATATGCCGCAAAGAAGATCACTGCACTTCCAAGGTCTCTGGAAAGTACAAGAATCCCCACATGCAGTCCCGCCACTACCGTAGCCTGGATCACTTTTGAAAAATCAGCACCTTTTCTCAGCAATGCCGCCATAAAGAACACAAATGTAATCTTTATCGCCTCTGAAGGCTGGATTCCCATCAGGGAAAGTTTTGCTCCATAGCTTGTCTTTGCAAGCACAAATACCGCCGCCAGCAAAACGATTCCGATTCCCGCATAAACCCATGTCAGGTCCTTGAGAAATTTCATCTTCCTGATCAGGACAGGTACAATCAATGCCACCACATTCACGCCTGCCACGATCACCAGCTGTCTGGTAGCTGTGGAAACATCCAGCCTGCACAGCATAATAAATCCTACGCTGAGAAGCATGCACATATTGTTGAGCAGTAAAATCGATGCTTTCTTATAAAAAATCCTGTACAAAATCTGGATTCCCGCAAAAAATGCCATCATTTCGATATAAAATAACACGACCTGAAACTTACCTGTCTTCAGGTAGATGACCAGAAACGCAGTGAAATCCATAAAAAAGATAAGCATCAGCTGCTGGCGCAGCGATTCGTTTCTCTCCTCCTCACTCTGCTGTTTCACCAGATAGAAACAGTGAAAGGCATAAATCACCATCAGGGTAAGGATCACATACTTGGATAATTCTACAATTACATTAATCATATGCCTTACTCGGCTCCTCTTTTAAAATGTCCCTTTGTATATTCCCGTTTCGGAGGATTCTTCCCATCACGATAAACAACTCTGAACTCTTCATATATCTTCACCGCATCCTGAGGCTTCTCAATGGTAAATGCAAGTCTCAGGGAAGAGACACCAAGTCTGTCTATTTGTGATTTCTCTTTCAACAGGCCGTAAGGGATACTGTTGTAAATGATATTATAGCAGGGTATACAGAAATCTGTATTCTCAGTTTTCCATGGGTTACATATACATTTCGCCGTAAATTCTTTATTGTAACGGTCTTTTAAAGTTACCCCTTCTTCCTTATGATTACATCCGTAAAGATTTTTATGCACACACTGGGCCGATATCATAAGAGGCAGATATCCGTAGATCAGCATCTCGCTGTCCCGGTTATCTCTGTGGCGGATTTCCCCTTCGTTCAGCTCAAGCGGTACCGTATTTCTGAGGACTTTCTGATCTTTCCAGAAATCAGCAGCTTCATCATTCCATGTATACATACCGTGATCCAGAACACATTTCTCAGCCAGACCTGCCTTTCGCAGAACTGCAAAAGTCTCCAGATTTCTTACCAGAAATCCTGTCATTCCTCTGTCCATCCACTCTCTGATCCTGGTGAGAAGCTCCCGGGGCATCTCACCTCTCATAATATGCGGAAGAGACAGATACATCTCCATTCCTCTGCTTACACAGTCATCCAGGCAGACCTCCATGGCATCAGCGTTCAGATACATTCCATGTATCCCCTCTCTTTTATATAACGCCAGTGCAGTGGATTTTTCTTCACAGGAAATATAAATCGGAAGATTTTTCTGCTTTGGCGAATCTGCTTTTCTTCCGGCATCCTCTGATAAGCGTTTCTTCCCATTATTTTCTTCTCTCTTATATGGTTTGAGCAATTCATTTTCCAGAGATTCCAGTGCCTCTCTTCTCGCCTCATTCAGCATTTTCATCGGGATAAAAATATTCTCATCCATCTGGATTTCCAGATTTTCCCACTCATATTCTGTATTTCCAAGCTTCTCCATCTGTGAACGGATGCGCTCCTCTGTCAGCGGCTGGTTCTGCGCATACTGTACCTCACCCACAGACGCAGATCCATGGATTCCCCTGCATGACACATCCAGTATAGCAGGACTTCCCGGAAAAAGAATGAATGTTCCCTGAATTTTTTCTTTCTTTTTTCTTAATACAGGACTGACATCTCCTGTTTTCTTCTCATTGCTGAATGCCATCATGGACGGACCATTCTGCATCTGATAATAACCGGTACAGGAACCTCCCCTGTTAAACAGATCCAGCAGATATCTCTTATCCTCCTCTGCTACCCTGTAATTCTCAGCTCCCTTCTCAAAAAGAAGATCCAGGTACTTCCGATATACAGAAGTTACCCCTGCTGTATATCCCGGCTGCTTCATCCTGCCCTCTATCTTAAGAGAAGTAACACCAGCCTCCAGAATCTGCGGAAGAATCTCTATCGTAGAAATATCTTTCAGACTCAGAGGACATAGTTCTTGCGCTTTCCTTTTCTCTGACCGTCTGCCATTTTCCCCGCAACAAAGCGCTGTCTGGTAAGGCAGACGGCAAGGCTGTGCACACCTTCCTCTGTTACCGCTTCTTCCACCCAGGATACTGCTCATCAGGCACTGTCCCGAATAACTGTAACATAAAGCTCCATGGATAAAAGATTCAATCTCGATAGGACTTGTCTCATGCATCCTCCGGATTTCCTCAAGGGAAAGTTCTCTGGCAGTTACCACTCTGGAAGCACCCTGTTCTTCCAGAAACTTCATCCCCTCCGGACCTGTCACAGTCATCTGCGTGCTGGCATGAAGATGCATACCCGGAAACATCTCCCTGATCATCTTAAACACACCCATATCCTGAACGATCACCGCATCCAGACCTTCCTTATAATATGGAAGCAGATAATCATACAACTGTTCAGACAGTTCCCTGTTCTTCAACAGCGTATTCACTGTCAGATAAAGTTTCCTGCCATGGATATGAGCAGTATCAATGGCACGCAAAAGCTCTTCCTCTCCGAAATTCTTCGCATAGGCCCGCGCGCCAAAGGCTGCTCCCCCTACATAAACCGCATCTGCACCTGCACCGATCGCTGCCTCAAATCCCTCATAGGAACCGGCAGGTGCCAGAAGTTCAATCTCTTCTCTTCTCAATTCTATACCTCACGTTTTCTATAACAGTCATCTTAAATGCATTATTTATGAGCATTGCTATAATATTCAAATCGAATACATATGAAACAAATCATAAAGGGGAAATCACCGAAGTAATCCCCCCTCTGTTATTTCAGCAGCTCATCAATCTGCTTTTCCAGTTCCTTATTCTTTCCCTCCAGAAGGCTCTTCTGTTCCAGGGCTTCCTGTTCATGCTTCTGCGCTTCCTCAATCTGCATACGAAGCGAGATCAGCTCATGCTTCAGATCATACATCTCCTGATCCTTCTGCTGTAAATCCTGTTCAAAAACCTCCGCCTGTTTCTTTGCCTTAAAATAGTCATCTGTAATATTCAGGCTGATAAGTGTATGCTTGGTCTCCATGGGCTGTCTGCTGTAACCCGGCATAGCACTTAACTCATCCATCTTTTTATTTATATAGGATGCTACTTTCTGAAAATATTCTTCCGATTCATAGCCTCCCAGCGTAATAATCTTACCACCTATGATTACCTTTGCTGTATTTTTGACCGCCATCCGTACGAGCCTCCTGTATCTTCCTTCAATCTGCCCGGAACCCCGGACATTTACTTCATTATACTCGAAAGCAGTCGAAATGTATAGGAATTTTTAAAAAACTTTTACTTTTTTATATTTTTACGCCCTTAACTTCAGTTTTTCTCCGGCATCTGATAGCCCAGATGCTCATACGCAAGCGCCGATGCCATACGTCCTCTCGGCGTACGGTTCAGGAATCCATTCTGCAGCAGATAAGGCTCATACACATCCTCCAGCGTACCGGAATCCTCCCCTATCGCCGCAGCCAGAGTCTCCAGTCCCACAGGACCACCCTGAAAATTCACGATCATAGTCTGAAGAATCCTTCTGTCAATCTTATCCAGACCATACTGATCCACTTCCAGAAGATTCAGCGCAAAACACGCCACATCATAAGTAATCCGTCCATCATACTTCACCTGCGCAAAATCACGAACCCTCTTCAGCAGACGGTTGGCAAGCCTCGGAGTTCCCCTGGATCTCTTGGCAATCTCAGCCGCACCCTTCTCATCAATCTCCACTCCAAGAACCTGAGCAGAACGGATGATGATCGTCTTAAGCTCCTCATGAGTATAAAACTCCAGATGATGCATCACACCAAAACGGTCACGAAGAGGTGCAGACAAAAGTCCTGCCCTGGTAGTCGCCCCCACCAGTGTAAACTTCGGCAGATCCAGACGTATAGACCTGGCAGAAGCTCCCTTCCCGATCATAATATCAATAGCATAATCCTCCATAGCAGGATAAAGGACCTCCTCCACCTGCCTGTTCAGGCGGTGGATCTCATCCACAAACAGAATATCTCCCTCCTGCAGATTATTAAGGATCGCAGCCATCTCCCCCGGCTTCTCAATAGCCGGCCCGGAAGTCACCTTCATATGAACCCCCATCTCATTGGCAATAATCCCCGAAAGAGTAGTCTTACCAAGCCCCGGAGGACCATAAAACAAAACATGATCCAATGCATCATGCCTCTGCTTCGCAGCCTCTATATAAACCTTCAAAGTACTCTTGGTCTTCTCCTGACCAATATAATCATCCAACGTCTGCGGCCGGAGATTCCCCTCCAGAGAAAAATCCTCCTCCGTCACATCCGTAGTTATAATACGTTTCTCCATCTGTTACCCATCCTAACCTATAACAATTCTATAACAATACAGGCAATCCAATCTACCAGAGCGTAAAGTCCTGCTTCAGTTAAAAATTCTTCAGTGCAGCCTTCAAAAGACCTTCCACATCATCCGGCGGCACATCCGTAACCTTACGCACCGCACGAAGCGCATCCGCACTGCTGTATCCCAGCGCAACCAGAGCCTCAACAGCTTCCTGCCTGCCATCCGAAACCCCACCGGCTCCCACTGCTGCCCTCTCCTGCTCATGAGCCAGCTTAAATTCAAACGCATCCTCCAGCTTCATCTTATCCTTCAGCTCAAGAATCAGCTTCTGAGCCGTCTTCTTCCCGATACCCGGAGCCTTCGACAACGTCTTCACATCATCCGAAAGAATTGCAAACCTCAATTCATCCGCCGTAATCCCCGCCAGAACCCCCAGCGCAGCCTTCGGCCCCACACCATTCACGCCAAGAAGCAGCTTAAACATCTGCAGATCATCCTTAGCCCTAAACCCATACAGCTTCATGGCATCCTCTCTCACACTAAAATAAGTATGGACCTTCACATCCTCCCCCATACGAATCTCAGACAAATCTGCCCCCGTCATATATATCTCATAACCAATCCCCCCGGCCTCAACAACCACCGAGCTCTCAGTCATATCCACAGCCATTCCATGAACAAACGCAATCATGATACATCCTCCGTCCCAAATTCATCACTTCCGATTCATCATACCACATCCCACCCCATAACGCAAACATATATTCGCGTCCCTTAATCGAAAAAAAAGAACCGCCATGCCTTCACACAGCAGTTCTTCCTCCCATTACTGAATAATATGTCTCGGACAAACCTCTTTACAAGCCCCACAATTCGTACACTTACTATAATCAATATGCGCACAGAAATTATCAACCGTAATCGCCCCATTCGGGCAAGTCTTCTCACACTTCTTACATCCGATACAGCCAACCTCACACGCAGAAGTAACAGCCTTACCTTTCGCATGAGAACTACACTGCACAAACGTAGTCTGCTCATAGGGCACAAGCTCGATCAGATGCTTCGGACACTTGGCAACACACTTACCGCAGGCCTTACAAGCCTCCTTATCAACAACCGCCACACCGTTCACAACATCAATCGCCCCAAACGGACAGGCCTTCACGCAGCTTCCAAAACCAAGGCATCCATAAGTACAGGACTTCGCACCACCACCGGGAATGAAAGCCATCATCTCACAGTCTTCCACACCTGTATACTCATAATTATCCTTCGTCTTCTCACAGGTACCCGCACACTTCACATACGCCACCTGACGGGTAGTCTCCACAACTTCCTGTCCCATGATCGCTGCGATTACTTTTCCGACAGGCTCACCGCCTACCGGACATCCATTTACAGGTGCCTCACCTTTGGCGATCGCTGCTGCCAGACCATCACAGCCGGGATAACCACAGCCACCGCAGTTATTACCGGGAAGCGCCTCACGAACAGCAACTTCCTTCTCATCCACTTCCACAGCAAACTTCTTACCGGCAACGCCAAGGAAAACACCGATAAAAAGGCCTACTGCCGCAACCAGTACAGTTGCCGCGATAATTGCTCCTATATTCATACCAGTCCCCTCCTTAAATCAGTCCTGAAAATCCGAAGAAGGCAATTGCCATCAGTCCGGCTGTCAGCAGAACTGTAGGGAATCCCTGGAAGGATTTTGGAATGTCATTGTATGCGATTTTCTCACGGATACCAGCCATCAGCACGATGGAAATAGTAAAGCCCACTGCTGTTGCAAATCCGTTCACTGTTCCCTGAAGAACATTATACTCTTTCTGCACGTTTGTAAGGGCAACGCCAAGAACCGCACAGTTTGTTGTGATCAGTGGAAGATACACACCAAGTGCCTGATACAGGGAAGGCATTGTCTTCTTAAGAAACATCTCTACAAACTGTACCAGCGCCGCGATCAGCAGGATGAATACGATAGTCTGCAGATAAGTCAGGTTCGTAGGAACCAGGATAGCATTGTAAATAATACCTGTCACAAAAGATGACAGTGTAATAACGAAGATGATCGCACCGCCCATGCCGGCTGCTGTCTCAACACTCTTGGAAACACCAAGGAAAGGACAGAGGCCAAGGAACTGGCTGAGGACTACGTTATTTACAATCGCTGAGCTTACAAGTATGATCAAAAGTTCTTTCATAATCCATTACCCCCTTTTTCCCTTACACATGGTATTGCCACAGGCTGCACAGCTTCCGCCGCAATCAGGATTACTTGGATCAATGCCACGTTTGGCTGCACCGATTTTGAATTTGTTCTGTAATGCAGAAAGCGCTGCCAGAACAAAGAATGCTCCGGGTGCCAGGATAAAGATTGTGATCGGTTCATAACCAGCCTTACCTGCTGCAGCATCTGCCAGAGGAAGGATCTGATGTCCGAACAGAGAACCTGCGCCGATCAGCTCACGTACTGCACCGATACAGGTGATACTTAAGGTAAATCCAAGACCCATACCAATACCATCAAACAGAGAGGCAATCTGTTTATTCTTGGATGCATATGCTTCTGCACGTCCAAGGATGATACAGTTAACCACGATCAGAGGAATATAGATTCCAAGGGAGTCATACAGACTTGGGATAAATCCCTGTAAAAGAAGCTGTACAACTGTTACAAAGGAAGCAACAACTACGATAAATGCAGGCATACGCACTCTGTCCGGAATAAAGTTTCTCAGAAGAGAGATCATTAAGTTGGATGCTGCAAGGATCACTGTTGTAGTAAGTCCCATTCCGATACCATTGGTTGCAGATGTGGTGATAGCCAGTGTAGGACACATACCAAGCATCAGTACAAAGGTAGGATTTTCTTTGATGATTCCGTTATATAAACGTTCAGCAGGTGTGTTTGGTTTCATCACTGATTTCCCCCTTTCTCATACTGGAATGCACATAATCCGGCATTAACACCGTTTGTCATGGCATTCGTTGTAATAGTGGCACCACTTAACGCATCGATCTGATCATCCGCTGTGGCACCGGTCTTTGTATATTCAAATTTGTCTACGTTCTTATCTTTGAACTGATCCTTAAATGCATCTGTGTTTGCTCTCATACCAAGACCTGCGGTCTCACCGATAGAAAGAATGGAAATTCCATTTAAGGTACCGTCATCCTGGATACCCATTGCAAACTGGATATCTCCGCCGTAACCCTCGGAAGTGGTTACTGTAAATGCATATCCCAGTTCATTGCCTGAAGCATCCTTGGCAAGCATAGTCTCATCTATGGACTGTGCTGCATATCCGTTCTCATCCAGATAAGACTGCATGGCATCCGCATCCACATCCACTGTCTCAAAGCTGTCCGCATCTGCAAATACTGCCTTATACGCATCCTGTTTCGCCTGTGCTTCCTGCTTTGCAATAGGATCTGCCGTAATATCCTGGACTACACCAAGGGCAAGTCCTGCCACCAGTGTGATCACTGTAATGGCTATGGTATCTTTGATAATTCTGTTACTCATGCCTTTTTGCCCCCTTTCCCAAATGCCGGGTGACGAGTCACACGTTCGATCATCGGAACTAACAGGTTGCAGAAAATGATCGCATAGGATACGCCCTCTGCGGAACCGCCGAAGAGACGGAAGACCGCAGTCAGTACACCAAGACAGACACCGTATACATACTGTCCTCTTGGTGTGATCGGTGTTGTGACATAGTCTGTAGCCATAAACCATGCACCAAGCATAAGACCACCGCCGAAGATGTGGCTGAACAGATAGTTCACGTCAAATCCCTTGCCTGTTCCAAGCATGTAAAGGATTACAAATACTGCGAAACTTCCAATATAGGTAAGCGGAATCTTCAGATCGATCACCTTGAAAACCAGAAGGATTGCTGCTCCGATCAGGATCGCAAGGGCAGAAGTCTCACCGATAGTTCCCTGGATATCACCGATAAACATATGTAATACAGATACAGAACTGTCTGTAAATCCATTCTGTTTCAGAGCTGCCAGAGGAGTTGCACCGGATACAGTATCTACCACACCTCTGAAGCTGTCGCTTACTGCGAAATCTGTCATCTTTCCTGCGAAAGAGATCATCAGGAAACATCTTCCTGCAAGTGCCGGGTTCATGAAGTTCTGTCCCAGACCACCGAAGAGCTGTTTTACAACGATGATCGCAAATGCACTGCCAAGTACAGGCATCCAGAGCGGAATTGATGCAGGCATATTTAATGCAAGTAATAAACCTGTAACAACTGCACTGAAGTCTGTAATTGTGTTCTTCTTATGCATCAGCTTGTCATAAATCCACTCAAAGAATACACTGGAAGCGACGGTGATCACTACTACCAGTAAGGCACGAAGGCCAAAATTATAAATTCCAAACAGTGTGGTCGGCAGAAGCGCCAGTACCACAAGCTGCATGATTTTGCTTGTTGTCATCTTATCCCGGACATGGGGATTGGATGATACATGTAACATCTGATCCATTACGATGTCCCCCTTTTACTTTTTCTTACGGCTTGCCAGAACCATCTTACGCATAGATTTGATCATCTGGGTCAGCGGACGCTTGGCAGGGCAGATATAACTGCAGCAGCCACATTCGCAGCACTCCATACCATCAAATTTCTGGAAGCTCTCCATGTCACCATGCTCTGCAAAGGTTGCAAGTCTTGCAGGAATGACATGGCCGGGACAGACTCCTACACATCTGCCGCAGTTAATGCATGCAGTCTGTTCGGCATCTGCCACATCATCCTTCTCCAGACAGAGACATGCGGAACTTGTCTTAATACATGGTACATGAGTGTCATACATGGCAAATCCCATCATAGGACCACCTGAAATTACTTTGGATACATTGTCTGTCAGTCCGCCGGCAGCTTCAATCAGCTCTGCCATATCTGTTCCGGAAAGGACATCAAAGTTCTGCGGATTCTTAATCCCCTGTCCTGTTACTGTCACGATACGGTCCATAACAGGTTTTCCAAGGATAACGGCTTCATAAACAGCAATTACGGTATCTACGTTATCAACTACGCATCCTGCATCTGCCGGAAGCATGGCAGAGTTGATCTCTCTGTCTGTGACAGCCTTGATCAGGAAACGCTCACCACCCTGTGGGTACTTGGTCATCAGCTCTGCTACTTCAATACGTGGAATATCTTTTACCATTTCTTTCAGTTTCGCAATACAGTCAGGCTTGTTATCCTCAATACAGATGTATCCCTTCGCATTGTCAAAGAGCTTCAGCATAACTCTTAAGCCCTCGATCAGCTTCTCAGAGTCATCCAGCATTCTTCTGTAGTCACTGGTAAGATAGGGTTCACACTCGGCACCGTTTACAAGGATATGATCGATCTTGTCCGGTTCCTTTGGCGCAAGCTTTACCTGTGTGGGGAATCCGGCGCCGCCCATTCCCACAACTCCGCCTTCTTTAATTCTCGCCAGAATTTCCTCTTTCGAAAGATCTTCCAGACGTGCAGGAGTAAATTCCACACTTTCATACTGCTGGTCATTCTCAATGATAATGGAATTGACCATAGAACCTGTTGCTGTCAGGCGCGGTTCGATTCCTTTTACCGTACCGGAAACAGACGAATGGATCGGTGATGAGACAAACCCCGCAGCATCTGCGATCTTCTGTCCTGCGAGCACATGGTCTCCCTTCTGAACTATCGCTGCAGCCGGAGCACCGATATGCTGGGAAAGAGGATATACCATATCTCCCTTTGGCAGATATTTCACTACCGGACTGTTCTTGGATAATTCTTTTCCGTCATAAGGATGAACACCACCCTTAAAGGTTAAAATTCCCATTTCGTTCCCTCCTTTTATATTAAGCACCACCAAAGTGCTCTATTTTTGATAAAATCCATATACTTTTTTGTACATTTTTATCAACCTGTTTATAATATAAACCATTTTTTCAAAAAAAGCACTACCCAAATTTCATTTTCTTGTGTATAATTGAATACAATTTCAGAAAGGAAAAATTATTAACATGATTGTTAAAAAAATGCCCATTTTACAAGGGTTTCCAGACTTTGAGACTGTTAAATTTTTCACCGGAAAATTCTTCCAAAAATACAATTTTACACCTGTTTTTTACGACATTGAAACCACCGGATTATCAAGAAATTCCACGTATTTATACCTGATCGGAGCTGTTGGAATTGAAGATGAAACTTGGAATTTTTATCAATGGATGGCGGAAAATGCAAGTGAAGAAGAGACAATTCTGAGAATTTTTTCACAATTTCTTCAGCAATGTAATTTGCTGATTTCCTACAACGGAGACCGCTTCGACCAGCCATATCTGGAAGCACGATATGAAAAATATGGAATTCCCTCTCCGTTTACGGGAAAACAGTCGCTGGATCTCTACCTGACATTAAAACCGTTAAAGTCACTTTTAAAACTGTCTGCCATGAAGCAGCCCTGCATGGAAGAATTTCTGGGGATCAAAGACAGGATTTATGATAATGGTAAGGAATGCATTAAACTTTACAAAGATTTTCTGAAAAAAAGAGATGCCTTTACAGCTGATGAAATCCTTGGACATAACCTGGAGGATGTGCTGGGACTTGGAAGAATTTTTGATATGCTGGGATATCTTTGCATCTATGATGGAGATTATGAAGTTACATACAGCGAATTTGACGGAGACAACCTGATCCTGAAGCTGAAGCTCCCCTGCACACTGCCACAGGAATTTTCCAATGGAAACACCGACTTCTATCTGACAGGAAAAGACGAAGAAATCAATTTAATTATCAAAACAACTGACGGGAAACTGAAACAATACTATGCAGATTATAAGGATTACTATTATCTCCCGGAGGAGGATACGGTTATCCCGAAATCTCTCGGATCCGGAATTGACAGAAAGCACCGGAAAGCAGCAACCAGAAATACCTGTTACACCTGGTTTACCTGCTCCGATGCCTTCCTCAGTTCTCCCGTACAGCAGAAGCAATATCTGACATATACGCTTTCCTGTCTGATTGGAACTCTAGAATGCGTCTGAAAAATCCTCTGTGATCATACATAAATATCGTCGAAAACAATTTCCAATGGATTGTGAAGAGAAAAAGCCCTCTCACTGCTGACCGAGAAAATATAACCGTCAAATTCCATTGTCTCAAAAAAGCATGGCCTTTCTGAGGATTTTCCGAGGACAAACCCCTCTTCTGTGGGAACCACTTCAAAAGAATCCAAAGGGAGGCTCATTCCTCTGCCTGTCATTTTCATATAACTTTCTTTTAATGTCCAGAGCGTAAAAAACGCCTTATCTTTATCCTCCGCAGCCTTGATGTAAGCAAGCTCTGAATGGTAGAAATAATGTTCTGCCACCTCAAGAGGCGCATTGGCATTTTTCTCAATATCGCACCCGACTTCGCAGTCTGACAGCACACCCACAACATAGTCCCCCGCATGAGATACATTAAAAAAAAGGCCATCCACAACCGGCTTTTCATTGTCAGAATATCTCAGGCAGCTTTCCGTAAGCCCGTTTTCATCGAGGATTTTTCTGATGATGATCCCTGCACCCAGACTTCTTTTGCGGTCATCAGGCATACGATACCTGATGACCTTTTCTCTTCTTCTGATCCCAACCAGATCCAGAAGCCTTTCATTCTTAAGCGGATCCTCAAAATGATTAATATTGATCCTGTATAATTTCTGCATCTGATCAACAGTTACTTCTTCTGAATATCGATCTTGCTGTCAAACCCTGTAAGGCTGAATACATCGTAAACCTCATCAGAAACATTGATGATCTTAAATCCATCCTTTTGAGCCATTTTTTTGTAGGCTACGATCACCTGACGTAAGCCTGCAGATGAAATATACTCCAGATTTGTAAAATCAAATACCAGACTTGTGATGCTGTCTTCAAGTCCGGACAGAGCCTCCCCTAACTGGGGAGCTGTCTGTGTATCAAGCCATCCGCTGATTTCCATAGTTGCTTTGTTACCTTCTGTTTTTGTGATAATTTCCATTGTAATTTTCCCTCCTGAATCAATCAAAAAATGTAAGTCTGTCAAGTGCTGCAATTGCATTTTCCAGATATCTGTCATCTGTAACCGGCCATTTATAATCCAGCCTGTACAGAACCTGTGCTGTAAAACGATTGCTGTAATCAATGGTATAGATTTCATTTTCATTATGTGAGGTATAGGCGATCAGTCCGGAAACCGCATCAGAATCCTGACCGGTCTTTGCAAATTCCTTCACTGCTGTCTCAAACTCCTCATCTCTTACAATATCAATCCTGAATCCATAACTGCGCATTGCGTAGATCAGGTCTGCCATATAAATATGATGGCTGTTGCATGCATGGAATACAGTAAATCTCCGGTCGGTCTGAGCCAGTCTCAGAACTGCCAGCGCAGTAGAATCAATCGGTGAGAATTCTGCCACCTCATGCATACCGCCCATAGGGAATTTACCTACAGCCGCATAACCTCTCAGGCTGCGAAGGAATCCATTGGTAATGAAATTAATCTGGAACTCGCCGTCAGAGTTTCGGCTCATCAGATTACCTACCCGGATCACCTTGCCGTCCAGTCCCTCGGAAACTGCTTCCAGAACCGCCCTCTCTGCCAGGAATTTGGTGCGGATATATTCGTTGGTAATATTCTGTCCGATGTACAGATCATTCTCACAGAAAACTCTGGACATTGGCGGAACACCGTCAGAACCTTCTCCCGCAACAGAAACCGTAGAAATCTGGATCAGTCTGCGGCCGTTATTCTTACAGAAATCGATCAGATTTTCCACACCCTGCACATTAATTCTTTCCAGTACATCATCAGCCGCAAAATGCTTTACGCAGGCAGCGCAGTTAATGATGGTGCTGAATTTGTATTCTGAAAATCCTGTTACCTGTTCCTTTGAGGTAATATCCCCATCCACACAGATAATACGGCTTTCAAACAGCTCTTTGTATGGATCATCAAAATAGTACATCAGCATGTTCATCATTCGCTTTTCAGGCGATTCATATTTGCCCTTACGTACAAGACAGTAAACCTTACCGTCATAATTGTCAAGGAATGCTTTAAGGACATGGATCCCCAGGAAACCTGTGGCACCTGTGACCATAATATCTCCCAGCTTTTCCTTTGTGATCCGGTCTGCATTTTCTTCTGTATTTGCGCTGATCACATTCTGGATCCTATTATAGTTATAATCCGAAAATTCATTCTTGCTCTGTGCAGCCTCTGTAACTCCGTCATCATCAACCAGAGCTGCAAGTTCCCGTACAGTAGGATATTTGAAAATATCCGCATATACCAGTGAAATATTCTTTGACAGACACATAACAGCAACCTTGGATGCAGTAAGGGAAGATCCGCCCAGCTCAAAGAAGTTGTCCTCAATCCCTACTCTTTCAATTCCCAGTGCTTTCTCAAAAATCTCACAGAGTGCTCTCTGAGCTGCTGTAACCGGCTCTACATAGCTGGCAGTGTTCGTGGTTACCTCCGGCATTGGCAGTGCTTTTTTATCAATCTTACCGCCCGGTGTCACAGGCATTTCCTCAATGCTGACAAAGAAAGACGGCATCATATAATCCGGGATCAGCGGCTCCAGGAAGGTCTTCAGTTCATCCTCCGGGATGGCTTCTCCTGTATAATAAGCTGTGATATATTTATTTCCACCCTTTTCAATTACTGTAACGGCTGCATTTTTCACCAGCTCATGTTTCAGAAGGGCACCTTCGATCTCACCAAGCTCCACACGATATCCTCTGATCTTCACCTGTGAATCGATCCGGCCTATGTACTCAATATTTCCGTCACCTTTCATGCGGACCATATCACCGGTCCTGTAAAGACGGCTTTCCTGCTCACATACAGCAAATGGATTTTCTACAAACACAGATGCTGTTTTTTCCGGAAGATTATGATATCCTCTGGCAATCTGCCTTCCTGCGTGACAAAGTTCGCCGGACGCACCCACCGGAAGCCGGTTCAGATTCTCATCCACAATGTAGCTGCGCACATTCCGCTGTGATTTTCCGATCGGGATGTTGTCATACTGTCTGTCTACCAAAAACTCTGTGGAAGAAACCGTATTCTCTGTAGGACCGTAGCCATTGATCATCTGATAGGTACGGTTACGGTAATGCTTGAATTTCTCGCCGCCAAGTGTAACAAATTTAAGAGCAGGTGCATCCTCCAGAAGTTCTGTAACCAGTTCTCCCATCTGGGTAGGGAAGGTTGCGGTGGTGATCTCTTTTTCCTTTATATATCTGCTTATGGCAATGGCGTCCTTACGGATACTCTCCGGTAAAATATACAGGACTGCTCCTGCGGTAAGAGGTGCAAACAGATCGATCACTGACGCATCGAAACAGAAGCTCGCAAACTCTGCCACAATGTCATCCGGTGAAGTATTTCTGCTCAGTGTGATATATTCGATCAGGTTCAACAGATTTCTGTGCTCGATCATAACACCCTTTGGCTTTCCTGTGGAGCCTGAGGTATAGATCATGTAGGCAAGGTTCTCCGGTTTCGGAGAAATAAGCTCTGCAGAAAGTTCAAAATCCTCAGCCTCATCTGACACACTGTCCAGACTGATCACATTTCCGTCATAAAATTCCACAAGATTCTGATACTGATCGATCACAAGGAGATTTCTTGCTCCTGAATCCTTCAGCATATATTCAATTCTGCTCTGTGGATACTCCGGATCCAGAGGAACATAGGCTCCGCCGGCCTTCATAACACCCACATAGGCTACTGTATATTCCTTTGTCCTGCCGCACAGGATACCTGCTGCCTGTTCCGGGCCAAATCCGTTTTCCGTAAGCTTCTGAGCAATATAATCAGACATTCTGTCCAACTCTCTGTAAGTAAAATCTCCGGAGTCATCCCGCACTGCCGGTCTGTCCGGATATCTGGCAGCCATCTCCTTAAACAGATCTATGAAGGTCTTTCCTGCATGTTCCGGAATATCCTCCATCTGAGTTTCTTCCTCAAACATCAGCCGGATATCAGCCGGATCGCATTCCCTTAAGATTCCCTCTGCAGTGGTTTCCAGATTGTCAGCCAGATACCGAATAGTTTCCTCATGGTACATATCCCCTCTGTACTCAATCTCAAAGACAAATCTGTTCTTTTCAATGGAAATGCTGACAGAAACCGGTGCCTTTGCCATGTTCAGGCTGACAGGCTCCTCCTGTGCATATTCCCCGCCAATGGTGTCAAAAGCAAAATTGTCGCCCTGGTAAATAACCATGGCATCTGCCTTAATATCAAACTCATGGCTGATCTGTGAGAAAGGATAAATATCGTTGTTCATGGAATCGATCAGCTGTTTCTGTACACCGCTTAAGCAATCTTTAGCTGTTCCTGAGAAATCGCAGAAAACAGGGAGTGTTTTTACCAGCATACCCACTGTTTCCGAAAGTCTGGAATCGTTTCTTCCATGGTAAATAGTGGTAAATACAGCATCCTTTTTGAAATTATATTTTCCAAGTGTGATACCAAAAGCGGAAATGAAAAATACATTCTCCGTAATTCCATGCTTTTTACAGAATTCCTTCACATTCTGCACGGAAATGGATCTGGTCTCTCTGTGGTAAAGTTCTGCTGTTGGAGCCGCACCGTTTTTGTCCGGATAGAAGCTGATGCTTCCACCTGCATGTTCAAATACTGACTTATAATAATTCTTTGCATTTTTATAGATATCACCTGCCAGGGCATCTCTGTTATCCAGTGCCAGATCATAGGAAGTATAACCTTCCGGTTCCAGCTTCTCACCGCTGTAAGCTCTGTTAATATCATTAATTATAATAGCCAGAGATGTACCATCGGCAACAATGTGGTGAAGGTCCAGGAACAGATAATTGCCATCACAGGTTCTGTAGATTTCAAACCGGAAAAGCTGTTCATTAAACAACATATATGGACGTACCAGAGTGTCTCTGTTCATTCCGTTTAAAATCGGTGTTTTATAACTGAGCCCATCGTTTCGTTTCTGAAGTACATTTCCGTTGTCATCCATAAACAGACGGGTTTTCAGATAAGGATGCGCCTCAACAGTACTGTCAATGGCTTCTGCCAGTCTGTCCAGATCCACCTTGTTATCAAGCTTTAACAGATACGGGATATTGTAAATGGTAGAACCCATATTTGCAGTACACTCAATGAAAATCCCCTCCTGAGTGTTGGTAAGAGGATAACTTTCCTGTACTTCTCTTTTGCTTTCTTTTCCCGCAGTTTTTACAAATTCCTCCATCATTCGGATAGTGGGATGATTCTTAATATCTGAAGTTTTGATCACAATGTCAAAGGCTTTGGAGATCAGGATATTCAGCTTAATGGCAGTGATGGATGTCAGACCTGCCTCATAAATATCTGTGGTAATCCCAAAATCCGTATACCCCAGAACCTCTGCGATACAGTCAAATAATATCTGCTGAACCTCATTCTCAGGCTTAATGATCTCCGCTGCTTTTTTCTCAGGCAGAGGAAGAGCCTTTTTATTTACCTTCTGGTTCTGGTTCAGAGGAATTTTGTCAATCTGCATGGTAACTGCAGGTACCATATAGGCAGGCTTTGTCTCTTTAATAAAATCATTCAGGGCATTGATATCAACAGTGCTGTCCGATACCACATAGGCAGCAATATATTTTCCACCATTTGGATCATCAAAGGCAACTACAGTGGCATCCCTGATGCCCTCATATCTGCGGATCACTTCCTCAACCTCAGAAAGCTCAATCCTGAAACCTCTGATCTTAACCTGGGAATCCTTTCTGCCAATGATCTGGATATTTCCATCCGGAAGAAATCTTGCCACATCACCTGAATGATACATCACTTCGTATCCCGGTGTATCATCATAAAGATTCTTTGTATAGACCTCGGCAGTTTTTTCCGGCTTGTTAAGATATCCTCTGGAAACCTGCCAGCCGGTGATCATCAGCTCTCCGCATGCACCGGGAGGAAGCATATGCCCCAGCTTGTCTGTAATATAAAGCTTCACATTGTCAAGTGCTTTTCCGATCGGGACATTTGGATAATATTTGTCCACTTCAAATACAGTCGTAAAAATAGTCGCCTCTGTAGGTCCATAAGCATTAATAAACTTATAATCTTTTGGCGGCTCACATGGAACCAGCTTCTCTCCTCCTACAGAAAGATATCTCAGGCTCTTACAATCCATCTCCAACGCAAACTGCCTTCCCACCTGAGTAGTCATAAAGGAATGCGTGATGCCATTTTCCTCAAAATAGCGCTGCAGTCCAATGAAATCCAGACGGATCTCCTCCGGAATAATGTGAAGCTGTGCACCGTTTGTGATGGCACCGTAAATATCCATCATGCAGGCATCAAAACCAAAGGAAGCATATGCAGCTATCCTAGACTCCGAATCTATGCCATAATATCTCTTGAACCAGTGACAGAAAGCAGTAATATTTCCATATTCCAGCATACAGCCCTTTGGCACACCTGTGGAACCGGAAGTATACAAAAGGATAAACAGATCATGCAGCTGCGGCTTCTTAAGCACAACATCCCTATCCTCCAGCTGCCAGATCTGATCTGTAAACAGCACCGGTCCTTTATATCCGTCTACCAGAGGAAGAAGCTCTCTGTCAGCAATGAGAAGCTTTGCAGAGGAATCCTCCATCATGTACATCAGGCGGTCCCTGGGATAGGTTGGATCCAGAGGCTGGTAAGCTGCACCTGCCTTTATCACGCCCATCGGCGCGATCGCCATATATTCACAGCGGGGGATCAGAATGGAAACAACATCCTCACTGCCAATTCCCTGGGATGCGATATATTTTCCAAGTCTGTCGCTGATCTCATCCAGTTCTCTGTAAGTATATTTTTTATTGATTTGATAGACGCAAAACCTTTTATAAGTCCTCACAAATGTTTATAAACCAATGTGAAAATGGCTTAAAATCAAGGTTTTCCGCATATCTTCATTTTTCTTGTCATATCTCCGCATAAGGTGTTTTTGTAAGACCGGGCACCATTTTAGCACCACAGAATATAAGGAGGACGACATGAAAAACGAACTTTTGACTAAGGGTATTATACTTCCGTCCGGCGAAATCGGCAAGGATAAGATAAACCTTGTCGCCGGGGCAATCACGCAGCCGTTCGCGGAAATGGTATGGGTAACGACAGGCGGCGACATGGAAACAATCAACCGCCTTACCAACGTACTTGTAACCATGAACAACCCCACCGACCGGGGCAAGCTGTTCAAAATCATCAAACTGCTTTATGGGCTAATGGGCTTGCCTTTTTCAGAGGAAGCCGAGCCTATGGACGCAGACCCCGACGTTTTGGAATACTTCATCTTTTCTTTCATGGCAGACTTTGGAGAAGTCATGCAAGAACTGATAGCAGAAGAAATGAAATAGCGACCCGCACAGCGGCGTTTCTCACTCTCTCACTGGGAGAACAGGAACGCCGCTATTTTTATGCCCTCATGTTACGCAGTAGGGGCAAAAAAAGCCTTGATTTATCGGGCTTACAGAACGCAAAACAGAGGAAGCAAGGAAAAGATACCTTACCCCTCAAAATCCGCGTTCTACTGCGCAACAAATCTAAAGCAAAGGAGTGATGAAGCTATGGCAGTTTTCCGTGTGGAACGCAACACAGGCTACACCGTAATGAGCAACCACCACTTACGCAACAAGGAGCTTTCCTTAAAGGCAAAGGGGCTGTTATCTCAAATGCTGTCCCTGCCGGAGGATTGGGACTATACCCTTGCAGGGCTGTCCTACATCAACCGGGAAAGTATCGACGCTATCCGTACCGCCGTTTGGGAGCTTGAAAAAGCCGGATATATCACAAGGCGGCAGGGACGCGACGAGAAAGGCAAAATGACCGCAATCGAGTACACCATTTACGAACAGCCGCAGCCGCCGGAATTGGATTGCCCGGTATTGGAAAATCCAACAGCGGATAACCCGACAACGGAAAATCCGACGTCGGAAAATCCAATGCAATTAAATAAAGATATATCAAGAACTAACTTACAAAAAAAAGAAAAATCAAATACGGATTTATCAAGTACCCATTCCATTCCTATCCATTCCCTAAATCCCTTGCCTTATGGCGAGGACGAAGCGGCACAGCCGCCGGAACGGAAAGGAACGGAAAGGAACGACGCTTACAGAGTGTATGAGGAAATCATCAAGGACAATATCGAGTATAACATTCTCTTGCAGGATATGAAGTTTGACCATGACCGTCTGAATGAGATTGTTGACATTATCCTTGAAACGGTCTGTACGTCAAGAAAGAAAATCCGTATTGCAGGGGACGATTACCCCGCCGAGCTTGTGAAGTCAAAGTTTATGAAGCTGGACAGCGAACATATCCGCTTTGTGCTTGACTGTATGCAGGAGAACACCACGAAAATCCGCAATATCAAGCAGTACCTAAAGGCGGTTCTTTTCAATGCCCCGTCTACCATTGACAGCTATTATACTTCCCTTGTCGCTCACGACATGGCAAGCGGCGCATTATCCGGCAAGCCTAAATACGGCGACCCGGACTACTACACCTACAACGAGGGCGAAAGCCTGTAAACGAAAAAAGGAGGATTTACCACATGGCACAGAAAACAGGAGCTTTAATTTTTGACGAAACCGCTGACCGCTACGATATTCGCTTTGATATTGCCGACTATTACGGCGGCTTGCATTGCGGCGAGTGCATGGACGTATTCACAGGCGGCAAATGGAAGCCGACCCGGATTGAGTACGGGGACAACTGGTATCTTGTAGGTATCCGCGCCGAGGACTTGAACGGGCTGCGGGTGCGGATTTAACGGGGCGGCGTGAAGAACGGACGCCCTTTTTTCACGCCCAAAAGCGGCGTACCACCTTAACACTATCACTACTACCGGGAAAGGAGGACGGTAAACATTGCAAGATGAAATCAACGAAAAAGTGGTTGCGCTCTCTGTCAAGGGAGCGAAGCTGACCGCTGAAACGCTGCAAAAGGCAATCAAAGCCATGCTTGCACAGGCAAAAAAGCAGCAGGAAAAACAGCCCCACGGGAAGCAGACCCTAAAGCAGCTTGCGAAGCAGAACGCGGGGCTATCCAACATTGAGATAACCGAGGGCAATATCAAAGCCTTTGAGCAGACGGCAAAAAAATACGGTATCGACTTTGCCCTAAAGAAAGACAGCACCGAAACGCCGCCCCGTTATCTCGTCTTTTTCAAGGGGCGGGACGCGGACGCTCTGACCGCAGCCTTTAAGGAGTTTTCCGCAAAGAAGCTGACACAGGAGCAAAAGCCCTCTATCCGAAAGGCACTTGCCACATTCCGGGAAGCAGCAAAGCAGCTTAACGCGAACCGTCAAAAGACAAAATACAAGGACAGGGAGGTATCGCTATGAAGCCGAATATCAAGAAGCTGCTTATCCTAAACGCCCCCTATCTGCTCTTTGTGTATCTCTTTGATAAAGTCGGACAGGCGGTGCGGCTCTCGCCGGGGGCTGACCTCTCCGGCAAGCTGGTTTCCATTGGCAGCGGCTTTTCCGCTGCCTTTTCAAATGCCCTGCCGAGTTTTAACCCTATGGATTTGCTTATCGGCATTGTCGGGGCTGTCGTTATCCGGCTTGCGGTCTATGTGAAAGGCAAGAACGCAAAGAAATACCGTAAGGGCATGGAGTACGGCTCTGCACGTTGGGGCAATGCCGAGGATATAAAGCCATATATCGACCCCATGTTTGAAAATAACGTGCTGCTGACGCAGACCGAAAGGCTGATGATGAGCAGCCGCCCGAAGCACCCGAAGTATGCAAGAAACAAAAACGTGCTTGTCATCGGCGGCTCCGGCAGCGGCAAAACAAGGTTTTTTGTAAAGCCCAACTTAATGCAAATGCACAGCAGCTATGTTGTCACAGACCCGAAAGGAACGGTTTTAATCGAGTGTGGAAAGCTCTTGCAGCGGGGCGGGTACAAAATCAAGGTGCTAAACACCATCAATTTCAAGAAATCCATGCGGTACAATCCCTTCGCCTATCTGCGCAGCGAAAAGGATATTTTGAAACTGGTAAATACCATTATCGCCAACACCAAAGGCGACGGGGAAAAATCCGGCGAGGATTTTTGGGTGAAATCGGAACGGCTTTTTTACTGCGCCCTTATCGGCTACATCTGGTACGAAGCCCCGGAGAATGAGAAAAACTTTACGACGCTGCTTGAAATGATAAATGCGTCGGAAGCCCGCGAGGACGACCCGGAATTTCAATCCCCCGTTGACCTCATGTTTGAACGCTTGGAGGAAAAAGACCCGGAACATTTTGCGGTGCGCCAGTACAAGAAGTTTTTGCTGTCTGCCGGAAAAACAAGAAGCTCTATCCTCATTTCCTGCGGTGCGCGTCTTGCCCCCTTTGACATTCGGGAACTGCGCGAGCTGATGGAAACCGACGAAATGGAGCTTGACACCTTAGGCGACCGAAAGACCGCGCTTTTTGTTATTATCTCCGACACCGACGACACCTTTAACTTTGTTGTATCAATCCTTTACACACAGCTTTTCAATCTGCTTTGTGACAAGGCAGATGATGTGTACGGCGGGCGGCTACCTGTTCATGTGCGCTGTCTGCTTGACGAGTTTGCAAATATCGGGCAGATACCGAAGTTTGAAAAACTCATTGCCACGATAAGGAGCCGCGAAATCTCCGCGTCCATCATCTTGCAGAGCCAGTCGCAGCTAAAGGCTATCTACAAGGACAACGCCGATACCATTGTCGGCAACTGCGATACGACCCTGTTCTTGGGCGGCAAGGAGAAAACGACCCTTAAAGAAATGTCGGAAATCTTGGGGAAAGAAACCATTGACAGCTTCAACACTTCCGAAACAAGAGGACGGGAGCTTTCCCACGGGCTGAACTATCAGAAGTTAGGCAAGCAGCTTATGAGCGAAGATGAAATTGCGGTCATGGACGGCGGGAAATGTATCTTGCAACTACGCGGGGTGCGTCCGTTCTTCTCCGAAAAATACGATATTACCAAACACCCGAAGTACAAGTACCTTTCCGACTTTGACAAGAAAAATGCCTTTGACATGGAAAAGCACTTGCGCCGCCGTCCTGCAATCGTAAAGCCGGACGAGGTATTTGACTATTACGAAGTTGACGAAGCAGATTTGCAGGAGGACACAGAAAATGAATAAGCGTATCAGAAAGAAAAAGGCAAAACAGCAGCTAATCCGGGCTATCAGCGGGCTTGTGGAAGCTGCCGAGGAAATGCAGCGGGAACAGGAACGCAGGACAAGACAGGCAGGTATTTCCTATATCAAGTATATCGAAGCTGTCCGGGAACGGCAGTACGGCATTATGCCTGTCTACACACCACTTTTTGAAAAGGAGGGAGCTTAAAGTAAAAATAATAAACACGGGCTACATGGTACGCGCCCCTACTCCTTGCGCGTATCGCGGCAGGAAGCCGCACCCTTACAACTGAATACCGCCGCGCCGCAGCAACAAACGCAGCGCGGGGACTTATGACCGCGGCAGTTATCGAAAACTGACCGCCGTTTTTTATGCCCTTTTTCGGGCAGCCGCACAGCGGCAGAAAGGAGTTTTATATGGCATTTTTCAACAGCGCAGTAGGCGTTTTACAGACACTCGTTATCGCTCTCGGAGCAGGTCTTGGCATTTGGGGCGTTATCAACCTCTTGGAGGGCTACGGAAATGACAACCCAGGTGCAAAAAGCCAGGGCATGAAGCAGTTTATGGCTAATTAAAGGGAACAAAAAGAAAGGAAAAGCACAATCCAGACGGTATCAGCGGCAGGCTACAAGAATAAATTGTGATTTCACAAGATTGGTGCTATAATAAGAGAAAAGTTCCTGCCGGGGCAGCCGCCCCGGTGGTATGGATAGAAAGGCAGGAAAGCAATATGCACATCAGCTATAAACCACTCTGGCATACACTGTTAGAGCGTGATATGAGAAAAGAAGATTTAAGGCTTGCCGCCGGTATGACAACGAATATGATTGCCAACATGAGCAAAGAGGGAAAGCACATCAGCATGGACACATTAGCCCGTATCTGCGAAACGCTGAATTGTGAGATTACCGATGTGATTGAGTTAGTATCAGACGAGCCTGCTTCCACAGGAGGTAAGGAGCATGAGCGAATTGAAACCAAGAATAACGGAAAACGGAATTGATTATATCCTTGTCGGAGATTACTATATCCCAGATTTGAAGCTGCCGGAGGAACATCGCCCTATCGGAAAGTACGGACGGATGCACCGGGAGTATTTAAGAGAAGTCCACCCAGCCAAATTGAACACCTTGACCTTGACAGGGGAGTTATGGACATACCTTGCAGACCTGAACGAACAGGCACAGGAACGGTTAGACACCATCATGGAGCAGATGAAAGATGCCGAGGGCGTGACCGAGGAATTGAAACGAACCCAACAAATGGAATGGGTGCGGCGTTGCAATAACATTCACAACCGGGCAGAAGAAATTATTTTGCAAGAGATGATTTATTCATAACGGTATGGTAGAATGATTATGACAAATAAGAATTTTTTGCTCCATACGCCCTTGACAATAGTCCTTACAATATACTATAATAGTATTTGTAAATACTATTTGTAAGAGGAGGACTTATGGAAAACAATCATTTTAACGTTGCGTGGGAGAAAAGCACTGCGCTATATACAAAAGCAGCTTCAGTACTTGGCATCGGATACCCGGAAATGATGGTGCTGTATGCGCTGGAATCCATGGGAGAACTGACGCAAAAGCAGATCGCAGAGAATTTCGGTATGCAAAAACAGACGGTTCATACGGTCGTGAGCGCACTTCAAAAGAAGGGCTATTTACTGTTGGAGGCCAGCGAGGGCGATAAACGTGAGAAGCGGATCGTCTTGACTGAAAGCGGACAGGTATACGCCCACAGAATGATTGCGCCTTTACGAAAAGCCGAGGAGAAGGTTTATAGAACAATCGGGAACGAACGGCTCCAAGCCATGTGTGAAATTCTTGACCTTTTCAATCTTCTCTTTGAAAGAGAGCTGAGAGGAGGGCTGGGCAGTGAATAACAAGCGGACTTTCTTTCAGTATGTGATTCCGTCCGTGTTATCCTTTGCGCTTTCCGGGGTGTATGCCATCGTTGACGGTTTCTTTGTAGGCAACTCAATCGGGGATGCCGGACTTTCCGCAATCAACATTGCATATCCCATCACGGCGGTCCTGCAATCCGTAGGGACAGGAATCGGAATGGGCGGTTCAGTCAAATACTCCATTCTGAAAGCAGCAGGAAATGAGAAAAAAGCACGGGAGTTCGTTGCCGGTGCAACATGGCTGATGCTTCTTTTCAGCGCTGTCCTGACTGTCACCGTTTTCTTCACTTCAGAGAAAATCCTTTCTGCCCTTGGTGCATCGGGCGAGTTGCTTACTCTGGGAAATGAGTATATCAAGGTAATTGCCCTTGGAGCGATTTTACAGGTGTTCGGCACCGGACTGGTTCCGTTTATGCGTAATTACGGCGGTTCTTTGTGGGCAATGATCGCTATGATCTGCGGCTTTGCTACCAATGTTGCTCTTGACTATACTTTTGTGTGGGTTCTTGGACGGGGCATGTACGGTGCGGCATTGGCGACCATTATTGGGCAGGGAGTTACCATGGCGGTTGCACTCGTGTATTGCGCCATCAAAAAGAACCTCACTCTGAAAATCGCACCTGTTGATACCCCGAAAACGGCATTTCAGATATTAAAAATCGGACTTGCTCCATTTGGCTTGACCCTTGCCCCAAATATCTCTCTTGTGATCATCAACCGATTTTCGGTTTATTATGGCGGACAGGAGGCTATCGCCACCTATGCCTGTATCTCCTATATCATCTGCATTGTTTATCTTCTTTTGCAGGGTGTCGGTGATGGTAGCCAGCCGCTCATGAGTCAGTTCTACGGAGCAGGCGAAGAAAAATCGCTCAAACAAACCAAAACGCTGGCGTATGAATTTTCCATGGTTTTGGCGGTAATCAGTGCGATTCTGATTTACCTGCTCCGTGGAAAGATTGGACTACTGTTCGGTTCATCTGCCGAGGTAAACGCAGGGGTCATAAAGGTCATGCCGATCTTCCTTGTGTCGGTTCCGTTTGACGCCATCACACGAGTTTCCGCGGCGGCTTTCTACGCAACCGAAAAAAGTGTGCTGTCCTATGTTCTGACCTTTATCGAACCCATCATCATGCTGGTGTTGATGCTGATGCTGCCGCCGGTGTTTGGCGGTCAAATCACGATTTGGTGGAGCGCCGTATTTGCAAAGGTCATTACCGCATCAGTAAGCATTGTGCTGTCCGTTAGATACAGCGCACAAAGAAATCGATAACTTCCAGTTTATCGTTCTGATTTTCAACTGAATAACCACAGTAAAAACCGCTGCTACATGGAAGCTAACAAACCATGCAACAGCGGTTTTTCTTTACCGTTTTTTCCTTTGGCTGATAGGCGTTCCCATTTTCTTTGATTTTTTGAGAATCCGAATGAGCCAGCGGAATTCTTCTTCCGACAGATTTTTATAGTTGATACCGAGTTGCTTGCAATAAAGGATGACCAGCTTTTCATCCCGACTGCCCTTGAAATTTTCGACCGCTTCCAGATTTTCTTTCAGTTCATCGGCAACGGTGGTCTGGGGCGCACTCTCACTGTCCTTTTTGTGAGTTTCCCGAATATCCCGGATAATGAGATTGAGGTCATCCAGAACCATGTGGCTGAAATATTCATCATCGCTGATATGGGCGGCTTGCAGCACTTTCAAATGCGGGTCATCTTCGCCGGGGCGATACCGTTCAATGATTTCATGCCGGACGGTATCGACAAGTGCATTGAGATTTTGAATCTGCATGGTGGCAATCCCGTCCACATAAATCTCAATGTCTGCAAGAAACTTGATAAAATCTTTATGTGTGGCAAGCTCACAGAGCAGACGGTTGTTAATCCGACCGCTTTTCAGGAGAGCAACCATCTCATCATTCAAATGCAGCTCCGTCAATGACGTGTTGATCTGCTCCCTGTTCTCTGTCCGGCACAGTAGATAATCAACGGAAACCCCATAGAAGTCTGCCAGCGTGATAAGGTTGCCATGATTGATTTCCTTAAAATCCTCTTTTTCATAACTTCCGAGAGCAGATTTGGAAATACCCGTCAGCTTTGATAGTTCTTCCAGATTTAAGCCTTTGTCCTTGCGGAGTTCCCAAAGGCGTTCCTGTATGCTTGTTGCTCCTTTCATGGGCGCACACTCCTTTCCGGCGGTTTCATTGCTGCCGCTTAACTGGATTATATCACACTTTCCGCAATCGTGGAAATTTCTGATTTTTACTCCTAATTCCTACTTTGTGGACATACGGCACAGGGCACAAAAATGTTCTATGATACAGGTAGTTCATCGATGGATTATTCCAATCG
>NZ_JAJDMI010000206.1:0-305 GCF_020593505.1 Blautia sp. DFI.3.45 | reverse complement strand
ATATTAATTTGGTTAAAATAAACAATTTAAAATGTTTTTCAGACACGCTCTAGTACGTGGAGCTACACAGCGCGAAGTAAAATTAGAAATTACAGGAAACCAAAATGAAGAATTAATTAAATATTTGGATGATATTTTTCTTGGATTAAGATATCAGGATGGACATTATGATCTGGTAAAACTCAATGACGAAGAATATCTGGAAAAATTGCAAATTCAGAGTGATTACTGGGATAAATTGAAAAAAGAGATTGAAGCAGTAAGAAACAAGGGATACGAAAATACAGACATTGTTAATATGAGTG
>NZ_JAJDMI010000205.1:0-308 GCF_020593505.1 Blautia sp. DFI.3.45 | reverse complement strand
AGAGAACTTTTAAAACCCCTTCCGGTAACGGAAAGGTCTTTGCTGGAGGCAAAAGTCCCTTCGGTAAAGCGTAGAACCTCATGTGTTTATGCAGATCTGAAAGAACTTCATTTACAAATGGAAATCTTAAAGGCAGCATAAATGCAGGCAGATATACAGCGGACTACCTGCAATGTGGGAACCTGCCATATCTGGCATGGAAAAATGCGCATAACTGCGCTGACCTAAGTTACAGGCGTATCCGCCGATATTTAGTCTGACGCCTAAAGCGTCTGGAAGCACGCGACTTCAGTCGTGTGAGGATAAAG
>NZ_JAJDMI010000204.1:0-309 GCF_020593505.1 Blautia sp. DFI.3.45 | reverse complement strand
GGGCTATCGCATACAACATCCTGACCGACCGCAAGGACATCATAAAGCCCATCGGCTTCCACAGGGAAAGCACCGCCCTGAACGATACGGACATGAAGTATCTGCTTCTCTATCTGGAAGAAACCTACGGGCTTACCAATGAGAAGAAGATTGATAACGCCATCGGGATTGTGGCGAATGAAAACAAGTACCATCCCATCCGGGACTATCTCAATACCCTTGTGTGGGACGGGACAGAACGAATCCGTTTCTGCCTGCGGCACTTTCTGGGGGCTGACGCAGACGATTACACCTATGAAGCGTTGAAGC
>NZ_JAJDMI010000203.1:0-309 GCF_020593505.1 Blautia sp. DFI.3.45 | reverse complement strand
TACCATTGATCTTCCAGATGAAACCATTCTCCATATCGAGATTCAGGGAAATATCCTTGCCTTTTATTTCGGATAAAACAGTGGCAGGAAGTGTCTCAGCCCCATTCATGATAATGGAGATGGTATCTTTTTCTTGGGAAGCCTTGATCAGATCATTGACAGCATCCCAGCCTTTCTTCTGGAAACTTCCCTCAATATAAGGTTCCCCATCACCAAGTTTTCCGAGGGTTTTTGTATCCTGATGTTTGCAACGCTTACAGGTGTAAGTTATGATTCCGTCAGTTTCGGCAGTTGGTTCTGTAGTGATAA
>NZ_JAJDMI010000202.1:0-310 GCF_020593505.1 Blautia sp. DFI.3.45 | reverse complement strand
ATGCGCCTGTTTTTTGCCTTTTTTGTCAGTGTTAATAAGAAGGACAAGTTTTCCTTCTTCATCAGTACATATGGAACAGTTATGAAAAGAGGTGTCCTATATTATAGGACCAGAATCAAAGACGCGAATGGTAAGCTCGTAGCTATCTACGCAAAAACACCTGAAGAACTATACAACAAAGAAACGCTTGCGTTGGAACAGATAAACTTGTATTGTTCGAGACAAAGAACTATAATGTACTCTGTGGAGGTGCATAATGGATTATATGACACTAAAAGAGGCCGCCGAAAAATGGGGCGTGACACCTCGT
>NZ_JAJDMI010000201.1:0-311 GCF_020593505.1 Blautia sp. DFI.3.45 | reverse complement strand
CAATACTTCCAATCCAGATAGCCTATTATGCCGGGCTTCGTATTGGAGAAGCCTGCGGTTTGGCGTGGCAGGACGTAAATCTGGAAGAACAATGCCTTACCATAAGACGTAGCATCCGATACGATGGCTCAAAGCGCAAATATATCATCGGACCAACCAAGCGGAAAAAAGTGAGGATTGTTGATTTTGGAGATACGCTGGTAGAGATTTTCCGTAATACCCGGAAAGAGCAGTTAAAAAATCGAATGCAGTACGGAGAACTTTATCACACGAACTACTACAAAGAGGTCAAAGAGAAAAACAGAGTGTAC
>NZ_JAJDMI010000200.1:0-313 GCF_020593505.1 Blautia sp. DFI.3.45 | reverse complement strand
GTGCTCAGGGTTATGACTTCGTGATCAGTAAGAAATCAAATATGCTCCAGACCGGCAAATTCAGCCAGACCGTTTCCTCAACCGGCAAGCCACAGGCATCTTTCAGATATCTGGCAAAGGGTACCTGGTATGTAGCGGCCCGAAGCTGGGTTCTGGATGAACAGGGCAATAAGGTCTATGGTTCTTGGACAAAGGTTAAGAAGATCAAGATCACTGTTGTCACACCACAACAGCCAAAGATCAAGAATATCACTGTAAAAGGAAACACTGTGACTATTACTTACACAAAATGCAAAAATGCCACAGGTTATGA
>NZ_JAJDMI010000199.1:0-316 GCF_020593505.1 Blautia sp. DFI.3.45 | reverse complement strand
AAGAGTATGGCAGTGGTTTAAACTATAACCGCAAAAAGTGGAATCAGCTGTTAGATGAAGTAATGGAACAAAAAATTAAAACCATCATAGTTACACATAAAGACAGATTTATCAGATTTGGATATGACTGGTTTGAAAAATTCTGTATGAAGTTCAACACAACTATGGTGATAGTGAACAATGAAGAACTATCACCGCAAGAAGAACTTGTACAGGATATTGTATCTATACTTCATGTTTTTTCCTGCAGATTGTACGGATTTCGTAAGTATAAAAAACAAATAGAAAGGGATGAAGAGATTGCTAAAGAGCTTCA
>NZ_JAJDMI010000198.1:0-319 GCF_020593505.1 Blautia sp. DFI.3.45 | reverse complement strand
ATTGAATTTGAGCGGTGCATTGATTTTCTGGTACGGATGATTGATAAGTACGGCGCTGAAGTCCTCCGGGAGTTGGAGGAAGAAAAACAGAATAAGGAAGAAAAAGAGGCGCAGTTTCCTGAAATACAAAATGTAAATCAGACTGTCGCTTTTTCATGTATTTTTAAATCAAATAAATTCTAAAAGCTGATAAAAAAGAATGATAATTTGGAGAAAAATAGCATAGAATAATTTTGAGCTGATATGACAGAGAATGTTTTGGCGTATTGACAGGACATTTAAAATGACGTATACTAAGCTCAGTGATCGTTCTGTAGAA
>NZ_JAJDMI010000023.1:0-57840 GCF_020593505.1 Blautia sp. DFI.3.45 | reverse complement strand
AAAGCGTCTGGAAGCACGCGACTTCAGTCGTGTGAGGATAAAGTTTTTAATTCACAACGTAAGCGACGAATAATTGACGAAAAATGATAAAATCCTTATAATAAATTAGTATCTGAACAACAGATAAAATCAATTAAACAAAAATCAATAACAAGAGGGAGGTCATTTTATGTTTGGTTTTATGGTAACTGCTGATGGCGGACTTACAACTGCCGGATATGTGATTACAGTTATTGCCGGAATCATTTTGTTTTTCCTGGCGATTTATTTTGCAGGGAAGAATTCAGACAAGAAAAAGCTTACCACAAGACAACTGGTATTCTGTGCCGTAGCTATTGCACTTGCTTTTATTACGTCTTATCTGAAAATCTTCAAACTGCCGTGGGGAGGAAGCGTCACTCTTTGCAGTATGCTTTTTATTGTTCTGATTGCAAACTGGTATGGGGTCGGAACAGGTATTATGGCCGGGTTTGCTTACGGAATCCTGCAGTTTATCCAGGAGCCTTATATACTTTCATTTTTTCAGGTGTGCTGTGATTACATACTTGCATTTGCGGCACTTGGACTGGCAGGATTATTTGCAAAACAGAGTCATGGACTTCTGAAAGGATACATAATAGCTGTAATTGCCAGAGGAGCTTTTCATTCTCTGGGCGGTTATCTTTATTGGATGAGCTATATGCCGGACAATTTCCCGAAATCTCTGACAGCCGTATATCCGATCTTATACAATTACAGCTATCTGCTGGCAGAGGGCATTATCACAGTAATCATCATTTCAGTACCTGCGGTGTCGAAGGCACTGACCCAGGTAAAGCGTGCCGCACTGCAGTAGTTTGTTTTGTCTGGCAACAGGGATGTGTCGTTGCCTGGTACTCAGAACATTTGGTATGGTAATTTTGTTTAGGGAAGTGTAAGAATGACAATAACGACTTTATGCTATATAGAAAATAATGGCAAATATCTGATGCTTCACAGGGTAAAAAAGCATAATGACATAAATGAGGGAAAGTGGATTGGAGTTGGCGGACATACAGAGGGCCAGGAATCCCCGGAGGAATGTCTTTTGCGTGAGGTAAAAGAAGAAACAGGATTAACTCTGACGTCATATAAACTTCGAGGTCTGGTTACATTTATAAGCGATAAATGTGAACCGGAGCTTATGTGTGTATTTACAGCCAACGAATATATCGGTGAATTAACAGAATGCAATGAAGGAGAACTTTACTGGATAGATAAAGCTGTTGTGCCGACACTTCCCACATGGGAAGGTGACAGAGTTTTTCTGGATTTGCTTCTTTCAGGAGATGAGCGATTTTTTTCTTTAAAATTGCAGTATGAAGGGGAAAAACTCGTAGATAAGCAAGTAAATTTATATTAACCGAATAAACTGCGAAGCAGTTATTCGGTATAGAGCCGCGTAGCGAAGCGGATGATTTTGGAGAGATAAAATGATGAATTGTTTGGCAGTAGGGCTGGGTGGTTTTGCAGGAGCAGTATTGCGGTATCTGATCGGGCTGATTCCCACAGGAGAAACCATGATTTTTCCGGTAAAAACCTTTTGTATCAATGTGATTGGATGTATTGTGATCGGAGCAATCACAGTACTGGCGGCGAAATTGTCTGTTCCACCAAGGATGATTTTGTTTCTGAAGGTGGGAGTCTGCGGTGGATTTACCACATTCTCAACCTTTGCACTGGAATCTTCGGATTTGATCCGGGATGGACATATGGGAATAGCTCTGTGTTATGTATTACTTAGTGTATTGGTAGGTGTGCTGGCGATTTTTGCAGTGGAATATCTTACTGTAAGATAAGCTGCTTCTTGATTCTGGAAAATAAAGATCCTTTTTTCAGTATGCGCAATTACCTGCTGAATGGACATACGGAAATTTTAAATACTGCAGATTTCTGATGCAGATTCTGACACAGGGAGGTGGCTACATTACTGTTCACTCCGTTCGCAGTAACGAGGCTTCTTTTTATATTATGGATTATGAAGAATCTAATGAAGAATCTTATGATAAAAAATAATTGATTTTTAAGAGCCAGTTTGTTAGAATATATCTGTAAAAAGGGAGTAGCTTGCCGAGTAGATTCGGTTCACTTCTTCGTCAGGACAGTTATTGAAACATATAACTCGGAAAGTGATGAAATTGCGAGACTTTTACTGTGAATGCAGTAGGAGTCTCTTTTTTTATACCTACTGCAAAATAAATGTATTCCCGGAATCTTTTTATATTTGATTTTGTGAGTACGTAATAAAAGAAAGAGAGGTAGAAATGATGTTTTTACAGGTTATTATTTTGCTGGCAGGTTTTTTGTTTCTGGTGAAAGGTGCAGACTGGTTTGTGGAGGGTGCAGCCAGTATTGCGAAAAAGCTGGGAATTCCACAGTTGATCATCGGATTAACCATTGTAGCAATGGGAACCAGCATGCCGGAGGCAGCAGTCAGTATTACTGCTGCAATAAATAAGAATGCAGGTATTACCATTGGAAATGTAGTCGGAAGTAATATCCTGAATATTCTGATTATCCTGGGAATCACAGCAGTAATTACGAATGTAGCGATTCAAAAATCCACGCTTCTTTACGAAATTCCGTTTATGACAGTGATAACAATTGTTTTGCTGATCTTTGGAATCACAGGTTCAGAGGTGACTTTTATTGAAGGTGTGATTTTCTGGATCCTGTTTCTGATATATCTGGGATATCTGTTTGTGATGGCAAAGAAAGGGAACGATCAGGAAGAAGCAGAAGCAAAGGATAATCCGATATGGAAATGTATGCTCCTGATGGTGATCGGTGGAATTCTGGTCGTAAAGGGCAGTGATTTTGCAGTCAGCGGAGCAACGGAGATTGCCCGTTATTTTGGCATGAGTGAGAGATTTATCGGGCTGACAATTGTTGCACTGGGAACATCTCTTCCGGAACTTGTCACATCAGTAACAGCTGCCAGAAGAGGAAATACAGGAATTGCCATTGGAAATATAGTCGGAAGCAATATTTTTAATATTTTGTTTGTTATCGGTACAACAGCTCTCATCTGTACTGTGCCGTTTGAGAGCAAATTTATTATTGATACTGTAATTGCAGTTCTGTGTGGAGCAATACTCTGGATTGGTACATTCAGACATAAAGAATTAAGAAAACCCTGTGGTGTGGTTATGCTGTTGTGTTATGTCGCATATTTCCTGTATTTATGTCTGGTATAACGAATAATTGCTTTTCACAACCTCCGCAGGGGACTTACTTGATTCGATTAAAATAAGAAATGGAATAAAGTATATTATGGATAATTATGAAAAACAGGTATATACAGGAAGAGAGTTGTTTTTAAAATATGATCAGGATAAACTGATAGAGAAATATTGCTTGAAACATGATGAAGAATATCTGTATTTGAAATATATTGGAACAGAATATCGGATCAATCGCAGAAACGGTGCTATTGAATATGCCACAGGCGAAGAATGGACGGACTGCAGAGAATATACAGTTGTTATGACAATCTATGATTTCCTCTGCTGTTCCGGGCAGGAGATACTGCCTCCTCTTACCGGGCAGTGGCAGCCTGTGGGAAGGTTTGTAACTGCCGGGAGCAGTCCATCAACAGATCCTTTTGTGGAAAAGTATGCAAGAGCATTTTCCGGCAAAGTGGAAGAGTTAAAGCAGGCCTGTATCTGTCTGGGAGGAAAGCAGACGAAACGTCTGGCAGGGGCAGATCTGACATTTGAAATGCCGGTTCTTCCGGAGTTCTCTGTGTTGCTTCAGTTCTGGGATGGGGATGAAGAATTCCCGCCAAAGATCTTATTGTTGTGGGATAAAGTATCGTTATCATATCTTCATTTTGAGACGACCTATTATCTTCAGGGGGATCTTCTGAAAGCTATACTGCAGACAATTGGCTGAATACACTGTAGCCGATCCCTCGGAGGGGATATCTACAGATTTCTGATACAGGATTTGTGCAGTTACGCAAATTTATACTATAGAAACAATAGGGTAAAAACCATATTTAACCGAATCAAGTAAGTCCCCTGCTTCAATTGCGAAAAGCAATAAGCAGTGGGTGGGGACTTGCTTGTATCAGGAGGAGTGCAAGCTCCTTCTGATAAACTGCGGAGCAGTTATTCGGTTATGAGCAAGTAGCGAAGCGGATTGCGAATATCCGCTTGATTCAAGGGAAGCAGCTTTGCAATACGAATTTCTGAAAAACTTTCCAAAACGAATGAAAAATGTAGGCCTGTACGGTGTTCTTATCCAAAACAGTATTCAGAAGACATCCTGGAAACAGTTTGGCTTTCTGAAATTTGATGAACAGATGAATCTTATTTTTGCAGTAATGCTTTATATTATGGAGCAGTCTCTGCGGGAAGAGAACTGTACCATGGATGATATCGAAGCCCAGAGGGAATATCCGATTACCTGGAAAGAGGTTTCCAGAAACTCAGGTGGAGAAGGATTCCTGTCTGCATTTGTAATCCTGTCCAGCCTTCTGTATTATATGAGACGGGATGATACAGACATTTTTGCAGATAAAAATGAGGGAAAGGTTCTGATCATGGACAATCCGTTTGCGCAGACCAATGCCTCCCATCTGCTGATCCCACTGATGGATATGGCAAAAAAGAGCAACACACAGTTTATCTGTCTTACCGATCTGGGCGGAGAGTCCATCTATAATCGTTTTGACAATATATATGTGCTGAATCTGATCGCTGCAAGTCTGAGAGGCGGTACGCAGTATCTGAAAGCTGAACATAAAAGAGGGAAAGAACCGGATGAACTTGTCACTGCAAGAATTGAAGTGGGGGATCAGATGGAGCTGTTGTTTTAAGAAAAATTACAGCAATCATTCTGTGTGTCATATTATTATCGTTGCAGGTTGTGATTGCGAGTGCTGAAGATATAAGAAAGAATATTACGGTATCACATGAGCCGGTCTGTGTGATGCCGTATTTTTATTTGTCCAGAGAAAAGAATGAAAGATTTTTTTATGTTTTATTCTGCTCTGGATACACTAACAATAGCTATCAAAATAACATTGACAGAGCTTAAGAATAAGAATAGAATATAATTAACAAAAATAACTTAACTGGTTACAAATATTTAGATAGGAGGAGAGAGGTTTATGCTATATGAATTTTTGAAAAACAATTATAAGGAAGCAGAGCCTATATTCTTTTCTGATATAGTGATTAAGGGAATTACAAAATCTGCAGTAAACCAGCAGTTAAAAAAGTTATGCAATGAAGGAAAACTGCAGAAATATGAGAACGGCATTTATTATTTGCCTAAGAAATCACGATTAAAAACAAGTGTAGGTGTAAATGCAGATACGGTTGCCAGATACAAATATGTTTCCAGAGGTGGGAAAGTAGATGGCTTCTATTCGGGAAATACATTTGCCAATCAGTTGGGAATTTCAACGCAGGTTCCCAATAAAGTTGAGATTGTAAGCAACAATATGGCTGCAAAAGTAAGAGAAGTTCCAATTGGAAAGAGAACATTCATTGTAAGAAAGCCAGTGGTTCCGGTAAATGAAGAAAATGTTTATGTGCTGCAGTTACTTGACTTATTAAAGAATCTGGATGTGTATCTGGATGAAAGCTATGATGTGGCTCATGATAAAGTATCCCAATTTGTGCGGATACATGGCATCACAAAAAAAGACGTGGATAGTTATATAAGAGAGTTTCCGATTGCAATATTTAAATATTATTATGAATTGAGGTTGGATGATGTATTTGCATAAAGATGATAAGGAATTGTTGAGGGATATTATTGTAACGGTATCAGAGCGAACGGGCATAGATGAAAGTATCGTGGAAAAAGATTATTATGTGACAATGATATTAAAAGAACTTGTACAGAGAAATCCTAATGTGGTGTTTAAGGGTGGAACATCCCTTTCCAAGGCTTATCATGCTATAGACCGTTTTTCAGAGGATATTGATATTACATTTGAAGAACATTTGGGAGAAGCCAGAAGAAAGAAAATCAAATATCAGTTATTACAACCAATTAGCGAAGATTTAGACTTAGCAATTGATAATTGGAAGTTTATTGAAAGCGATAAGGACTATAATCACTATGATTTCTTATATGATTCAGTTTGCTCAGAAGATAAAAGAGGTCTGCGACCATATGTGAAGCTGGAGACAGCATTGATGTCGTATTCTTATCCAACAGAAGAAAAGGAAATTACAAGTATAATATTTGATTGTCTCGCAACAGAAGAAGCGGAGATTTTGAGAGACTATGGGTTAGAACCATTTAAGATGAAGACACAGGCACTATCCAGAACAATTATAGATAAAATTTTTGCTGTGTGTGATTATTATATGGTAGGAAGAGCAACGAGAAATTCCAGACACTTATATGATATCTTTAAGCTGAAAAATTATATTTCAATAGATGATGATTTCAAAAGGCTCTTTGCAGATGTTAGAAAGCACAGATCAGGCATGGATATTAAAATAACCCCGTCTGCCAGGGAGGATGTTGATCTGCTGGCTGTAGCAGAAAAACTCATAAGAGAAGATTTTTATGCTGATGATTATGCTGATTCAACTATGAAATTGATTTCTGACAATATTTCCTATGAAACGGTAAAGCTGAATTACATTGATTTGGTTAGAAGTATATTACGATAAGAGAAAATTTTCTCTCGAATTCTGTTGAGAATAATGCAATTTCAAGTCAATTAATCATAATAAACGGGGGAACCGCTAAACAAAAGTTTTTCAGGTTATAGGAGAACAGTTCGAATATATAATCGGCTGTTCTTTTTTTAGCGTTAAAGCGGCGAGGTTTTTCTTGTGTACAGTGGAATGTAGGAGTATAATGAAATCAATATTTTGCACAAATTTACAATCTGTAATAGAACGACGATCGGCAAAGCAGATGAAAGTCTGTGACGCAAAGCTACAGGGCCTGTAAAATGGCAGCCAGTTGCATGAAATGATGTGCGCTGTCTGTGAGACGGTGTTTTTTTATGTTATAGGAAATTACTCCGTAATGTTCCTATAACATAAAAAAGCCCTCCGGGCAGGATCGCACTGCGACGGAGGGGAATTATGTCGCTGAAGCGACCCTTCGCAGGCGAAGAATCCTGCAAGCAGGGATGTTATTTCATAAACGGAACCATAATGATTTTATCGGAGAAGAGAGAAAAATATGAAAATCAAAAAAGTACAAAGTGCATGTCTTATTTTGGCATGTATAGCGGCAACAGGACTTATAGGGTGTGGGAAAACAGATGAAACACCAAAGAAGCACGAAGCAATTACTTTTATGGCTCCTTATCTGGAAGTGGACAATTTTATAGAAGAAGTGCATAAAACATATCCAGAGATTGAGCTTGAAGTAGTCCCGTACAGCGGAGCAAATACAACAACCTGTCTGCAGAATATGTTAGAGGCAGATGATCTTCCGGACATCTGCACACAGACTTTTTATAAGCCAGATGTGGTGGATGTCAGTGATAAGATGATTGATCTCTCAGGATACGATTTTACAGATAATTATGTGGAATCACGTCTGAAAGATGTATCCGATGAGGGTGCACTTTATATGCTTCCATCTTTGTACAACTGTTATGGAATCACCTATAATAAAACACTGCTTGAGAAGCATGGCTGGAAGCTGCCAACATCTTTTACAGAGCTTGAAGAACTTGCAGACAAGGCAAAAGAAGCAGGAGTTACGTTATGTATGGCACAGATTCAGTATCCTGGTTCAGCCTTCCAGTATATATGTAATATTGCGGATGCGGGATTCCTTGGTACTATGTCTGGAAAGCAGTGGCAGAAAGATTACCTGTCAGGAAAGGCAAATGTCAGTGACACGGAAGGCATGATGGACAGCATGGAATATATCCAGAAATGGAAAAATCTCGGTATGCTTGACTGCAGCAACAGTGATCCGGTAGATGATAGTAAAACAAGAGAAGCTTTTATAAAGGGAAATTCACTGTTTCTATTGGGACCACAGAATGGCATTATGGAATCAGAAGATACAACGGACAAATTTGGTCTGATGCCATACCTGTCTGAAGATGGAAGCAAGAATGTATTTATTTTAAATGTAAACCGTTTTTATGGATTGAATAAAAAGCTGGAGAATGATCCTGAGAAACTTGAAGATGCATTAAAAGTCATGAAGGTGCTGTCTACGGTAGAAGGAACCAGTGCCCTGTATCCGGACAGTACATTAAAAGCAGGACTGCTTCCTTTCAAAGATGCAAAGGCAGATGACACCTTCTATGCAGATATTTCGGATTTTATCAATGCAGGGAATACGACACCGTTTATTTATTCCGGATGGGAAAATACGATTGTAAATACCGGAACCAAAATGCAGGAATTCATGCAGGATAAGGCATCAATAAAGGATGTGGCAGATCAGCTGGATGAGGATCAGGACAGCGTGGTAAATAATCAGCCGGAAGTGATCACAACAGCTACAGAGGAAATTTCACAGGAAAGTTGTGCAAAGCTGGTGGGCAGATGCTTTGCCGAGGCAACCGGAAGTGACGTTGCTCTTATATCCCTTGGAACATGGATCAGTGGAAATGGTACGAACCAGAACAATGATGGTGTGAGCGGAAAACTGTATGCAAAGAATATTACAGACTATGATGTATGTATCATTCTTCCGACTGGCTGGTCACAGACGATTAAAACAATCAGGCTGACAGGAAAACAGATTCAGGCATTGTATGAAGAAGGTTATGATGCAGTTGGTACAGGCAAGAATTATCCATATATGTTGGTAAATCCTGAAGATATGGAACTGGAGGATGGAAAGACTTATCAGGTTGCAATTTCCGGAATCAGTGAAAAACTGGCATCGGAAACGGAAGTGACAGACAGTGGTATTGTAGGTATGGATGCGGCAAAAGAGTTTTTTGGGCAATTTAAGACTTTAAGTGAAGCAGACGCTCAATGGAAATAAGCGGAGGGGAAGGATGCAGAAGGCAAAGAGTTACCGGAACTTAATATGGGGTTGTTGTATGACTGGTATAGCGATGTTTTTTGCATTCTTTTTCCTGTATCATACTTATATCCAGGATATTATCTATGAAGAACGATTAAACCAGATGGAAGAGATTACCCGTCAGATGTTTCAAAATCTGGAGGATGTGATCGATTCCCACTGGGATCGGGTAACGGAAGAATGTAATTATCTGAGAGATGCAAACATACAGACTACAGATGAACTCTGCAGACATATGAAAAAGAAATATGAATTATCAGCATATGCAGATCATAAGATCACGTTGATGGCCGTGGATTCAGAAGGCGGATATTATACAGAATCCGGAAAAAGGGGACTTTTCCGGGATCTGGATTATTTTGAAGAAAGTCCTGAAAAGACCAGTTTTGTTTTTGATTCCATGACAGACAATCAGTCAAAGATGGTATTTCTGAATCGTCTGCCGGAGCCCATATATCTTCAAAACGGAGAAAAGAAAACTTCAATTCTTTATTTTGGAATTGCCCAGGACATGGAACAGTTGAATCCATATTTTAACTGCGAAGCTTATAACGGAAACAACAGTGTGTATGTACTGGATGATAATGGATCTAAACTGTTCAACAGCAATCAGGTGGAACTGATCAAGGGCCATAATGTATTTTCTGTTTTACAGAATATGAAGTATCTTCACAATTCTTCCTTTGAGAAAACAAAGGCGGAACTGGAAGAAAAAGGCTGCAGTTATTCTAATGCAGTTCTGGATGGAACAGAATATTTTTACGGATTAAAAAGAATGGAAAATGCCGAATGGACACTTATCTTTCTGGTTCCGGCAGAATATGTTGCTACGAATACATTAAAACTTGTCAATTTTGTTATGGTATTTATTGTTATCTTTACGGTTATCGTAGCTGTCTGTGTTATGCTGGGGATTTCCTTTGTCATGTACAGAAACCAGCAGGAAGCGATTCGCGTGGAGCGGGAAAATAATGCCAAACTGGAAACAGTGAATACAAAGCTGCGGCAGGCAAAACAGGCGGCGGAGGATGCTTTTCAGGTGGCACAGGAGGCGAACAGATCAAAGAGCAGTTTTCTTGCCAATATGTCTCACGATATACGTACTCCTATGAATGCGATCATTGGTATTACGTCCTTAATCAGACATGATGCCGGTGATAAAGGCAAGGTAATAGAGTATGCGGATAAAATTGATACTTCCTCACAGCATCTGTTAGGAATCATTAATGAGGTTCTGGATATGAGTAAGATTGAAGCAGGAAAAACTGTCTTCAAGTATTCTGATTTTTCTATTCCGGATTTTATACAGGAGATTGACACTATATTTCGTTCTCAGATATCTGAAAAGAAGCAGACTCTTACAATTACAAAAGAAAACATCAGGCATGAGTGGGTGAACGGGGATCAGGTTCATCTGATGCAGATTTTTAGTAATCTGCTGTCTAATGCAATAAAATATACACAGGAAGGTGGAGAAATTCAGCTTCTGGCAGAGGAATGTGAATCAAATTCATCTGTTTATGCAAAGTATCGCTTTTTAGTCTGCGATAATGGTATGGGAATGTCGGCAGATTTCAAGAACACGATTTTTGATGCCTTTACCCGTGCAGAAAATTCCCTGACAAATAAGATACAGGGAACCGGTCTTGGAATGGCAATCACCAAAAATCTGGTTGATTTGATGGGCGGAACCATTGATGTAGAAAGTGAACCGGGACAGGGCAGCTGTTTTGAGGTTTTTATGGATCTGAAAATCGCAGAAGAAAGATCTGTTTCTCCGGATTCACAGGCAGAAACAGAAGAGCAGGATGGCAATATCCTGAAAGGAATGAGATTTCTGTGTGCAGAGGACAATGAGCTGAATGCGGAGATTCTGACGGAACTGTTAAAGATTGAGGGCGCGGAGTGTACGATTTGTGAAAATGGTCAAAGGGTTCTGGAGACATTTGAACAGTCTGTTCCTGGTGACTATGATATGATCCTGATGGATATACAGATGCCTGTCATGAACGGCTATGAGGCAACGAAGGCAATCCGCAGAAGCTCCCATGAGCTGGCAAAGACAATTCCGATTATTGCCATGACTGCCAATGCATTCTCAGAGGATATTCAGCATTCTCTGACAGCTGGTATGAATGCCCATATTTCAAAACCGGTTGATATGAAGACGCTGGAAAAGACAATAAGAAGCATAAAATCCGGCGGCGGGGGGGGGTACCGAAACGCAGGTCATTGCTCAGTAACCATTAAATAATAAACCCGTACTCTAAAGAATAATAAGAAAGCAAATATCCCAATCGTTGCCATGACCGCAAATGTATTTGAGGAAGATAAAGAGAAGTCATTTAAAGCCGGTATGAATGCACATATTACGAAACCAATTGGTACAATTATAGAATCAAATCAGACGATGGAGGAATGTCTATGTCGCTGATACAGGATATGAAAAAACATAAGAATCTGACGGAACGGGAACAGGATATCCGGAAGTATATTCTGGAACATCCGGAAAAGATTGAAGAGATGTCATCCAGAGAACTTGGTCATGCCACATTTGCCAGTGCGGCGTCGGTGACAAGATTCTGTCAGAAATTAGGAACGAAGGGATTCCCGGAATTCAAACTGCAGCTGGTCAGGGAATTACAATATGAAACGATTGAGGAAGAAGAAGTCATAACGATGTCTGAACGTGAGAACGTTGTAACGATGGTGAGAAAGGCAACACAGGTTCAGAGGCAGGCAATTGAAGAAACAAAGAAGGAATTGTCGTATAGTCATTTGGTAAAGATCGGCCGTATGATCGCAGATGCATCGTGCGTGGACTTTTACGTATATGATATGAATGTGTATCTGGCAGATTATGGATGTTCACTTTTCTTCCATGCAGGAAAAGTGGCGAATGTCCATTCCGCGACGAATATTCAGGGACTGCATGCAGCAATGCCGGCAGATGGGCATGTAGCGATTCTGATCAGTCATACGGGGAAAAATGAACGACTGGCAGAGATTGCCGGAATGCTGCGAAAGGGCGGTACGAAAGTTATCGTAATCTCTGCAGTGCGTGACGGGATTGTATCAAAACAGGCGGATGAGTTCCTGTATGCAGCAGGTTCTGAGAAAGTAGAAGAGTTCTGGAGTTCAATGTTCTTTGCTTCGGGAAAATATCTGCTGGATATCTTATATGGCATGGAATTCAGCAGGAAATACGATGAGAATCTTGCATTGAATAATAAATATGAGAAGTCGGGCAAAAAGTTGTTATGGTAAATGTTCTGGATCAATGTCGGGAAGTGATACCGGAAATGTAAATTTTGATATAGGCAGATTTCGCAAAGACATGTTGTGCAATATATACAAAAACAACATGTCTTTTTTTACGCCTGAAACATTGTTTCGAGAAAGATAAAAAACAAAAAGAAAAATATGAAACGATTTAACAGAATAAAGCAAAAGAATTGTAAGAAAACGATAAATTATTTATAGTGTACTTGTCAGATAGAAAGAGAGATACATGCATGTAAAAACTCTTAAACAAACATACAGAGGTATACAGATTCCGGAGGATACAGGGATCAGAAAAAGGAAAAGGAGAGTTTCATATGGCAAAGGTAAGAGATTATCATAAGCTTGCCCTGGATATCATCGATGTCGTGGGCGGACAGAAGAATATTGTAAATGCCACAAGATGTGCGACAAGACTCCGTCTGGTATTAAAAGAGACGCCGGAAGGAGCAAAAGAAAAAGTATCTGCACTGGCAGGAGTTATCACGGTTGTGGAAAATAACGGACAGTTCCAGGTTGTAATCGGAACTCATGTTGGAGAAGTCTATGATTCGGTTGCAGAAGCCCTGCATCTGGATGCATCTGCACAGGAAATCGAACAGCCTAAGCAGAACATTGTTAACCGTATTATCGCAACGATGTCTGCAGTATTTGCACCATTCGTATACATTCTTGCAGCAGCAGGTCTGTTGCAGGGAGCCTTGATCCTGATCACGATGGCGGCACCTTCATTTGCAGAGACAGGAACTTATGAAGTGCTGAACTTCATGTCATGGACGCCATTTACATTTTTACCAATCTTCATTGCGATCACTGCATCAAAGCATTTTAAATGTAATACATACATTGCAATCTTATGCTGCTGTGCACTGGTTAACCAGTCATGGGCAGATATCGCAGCAAGAATCGCAGATGGTGATGTGGTAAGATTCTTAGGTGTGAAGTTATCAGAGACAACTTATACATCTACCGTACTTCCACCACTGCTTCTGGTATGGGTACTTTCTTATCTGGAGCATTTTATCGAAAAGAAACTTCCGGATGCAGCCAAGCCGCTTTTGACACCACTGATCTGTTTTGTGGTCATGGTTCCGGCAACGATCATGGTAATCGGACCTGCATCTGCGATTACAGCAAATGCAATTGCGAATGGTTACAATGCATTAGTAGCTTTTGCACCGGCACTGGCAGGAGCGATCATCGGTGGATTATGGCAGGTAGTCGTTATCTTTGGCGTGCACTGGGGAATTACACCGGTCGTACTTGCCAACTTCGATATGAATGGCTGTGATACATTCCAGGCATTCCAGACAATCGCTGTTGTGGCACAGGTAGCTGCAGCATTCGGAGTATTTATCAAATCCAGAAATAAAGAATTTAAAGGTGTGGCACTTTCGGCCGGAGTAACAGGAATCTTCGGTATTACAGAGCCTACCATCTATGGAGTAACATTAAGACTTAAGAAACCATTTATCTGCGGATGTGCAGGCGGTGCAGTCGGAGCAGTTGTAATGAGTTTCTTCCATTCTGCATACTACGCATATGCCGGACTTCCGGGACTTCTGACAATCGTAAATGCAATCAGCAAAGATGCACCGATGTCCTTTATCGGGGAGGCACTGGCATGCGTGATTGCTTTTGTGATCACGATCGTGGCAATTCAGATTGTCGGATTTGACGATCCGGTTGATGAAGCAGAAGAAAGTGAAGAAGAAACAAAAAAAATTACAGGGACAGAGATGCTTTCCGGTGAAAAACAGGAGCAGAAGGAACAGACAGCAGAGATCAAAAAGATTGAGAGCCCACTTGCAGGAACAGTCATTCCGTTAAGCGAAGTACACGATGAGGTATTTGCAAGTGAGATGATGGGAAAAGGATGTGCGGTCATTCCGGAAGAAGGAAAGGTTTATGCGCCGTTCGATGGTAAAGTTGTCGGATTATTAGACAGTCATCATGCAGTTGGAATGGAAAGTACAGACGGAGTAGAAATTCTGATTCATGTAGGTATGGATACTGTAAAACTGAATGGAAGATGCTTTACCATCCATGTAGAAGAAGGTGAGCAGGTGAAAAAAGGACAGCTTCTTCTGGAATTTGATATTCCGGGAATCAAAGAAGCCGGATATGAAGTGACTACACCGATTGTTGTTACAAACAGTGACGAATTCAATGATGTAGAGATGAAGGCAGAAGGACAGGTAACTGTCGGAGTGGAGCTTCTTGAATTATCTTAAAAAATATAGAAAAAAGAGTGCGGAAATCTTTGAAAAGATTTCCGCATGAAGTGCAGGAGGAAGACTTATGGCATTACCAGATACATTTTTATGGGGCGGCGCGGTAGCTGCCAACCAGTTAGAAGGCGGATGGAACGAAGGTGGAAAAGGCCCAAGTGTCATTGATGTTATGACTGGCGGAAGCGCAACAAAGATGCGTGAGATTACAGACGGAGTAGTAGAAGGAAAGTATTATCCGAACCATGTGGCAGTGGATTTCTATCATGAATACAAAGGAGACATTGCTCTGATGGCTGAGATGGGATTCAAGTGTTTCAGAACAAGTATTGCATGGACACGTATTTTCCCAAATGGTGATGAGGCAGAGCCGAATGAAGAAGGTCTTAAATTTTACGATGATATGTTTGATGAATTGTTAAAATACGGTATCGAGCCGGTTATCACATTAAGCCACTTTGAGATGCCGTATCATCTGGCTAAGGAATACGGCGGATGGATCAACCGTAAGGTGATAGATTTCTTTGTACGTTATGCAGTAACCGTTATGGAACGTTATAAAGATAAGGTAAAATACTGGATGACATTTAACGAGATCAATAACCAGAGTAATACATCGGCAGACATCTTTGGATGGACAAATTCAGGAGTGCGTTTCTCGGAATATGATAATAAGAAGAAAGCCCTGTATCAGGCAGCACATCATGAACTGGTGGCAAGTGCACTGGTGGTGAAGAAAGGCCATGAGATCAATCCGGACTTCCAGATCGGATGTATGTGTTCATTCGTACCGTTTTATCCTTATTCCTGCAACCCGGATGATATTATGGTTGCAACAGAGTGTATGCATGAGAGATATTATTTCTCAGATGTACATATCCGCGGCCATTATTCGGCATTCGCAAAGAAGGAATGGGAAAGAGAAGGTACAAAACCAGTGATGGAGTCTGGGGATGAAGAGATTCTGGCAGAAGGAAAATGTGATTACCTTGGATTCAGTTATTATATGACCAATGCAGTGAAAGCAGATGTTCAGAAAGATACTGCAGAATCCCTGGACGGAAGTTCTCCAAATTCAATTGCCAATCCATATGTAAAGGCAAGTGACTGGGGCTGGCAGATTGACCCGGTGGGACTGCGTTATGCACTGGTTACTTTATATGAACGTTATGAAGTGCCTTTATTTATAGTAGAAAATGGATTCGGAGCAATTGATATTCTGAAGGAAGATCATACCTGTGATGACGATTACCGTATCGAATATCTGAAAGAACATATTACTGAGATGAAGAAAGCGGTAGAGATTGATGGCGTAGATTTGATGGGATATACTCCATGGGGATGTATCGATCTGGTATCATTTACAACAGGTGAATTAAAGAAACGTTATGGTTTTATCTATGTTGATAAGAATGATGATGGAACCGGAAGTGGTAAGAGATATAAGAAGAAATCCTTTGGCTGGTATCAGAATGTGATCCGGACGAACGGAGAAGAGCTTTAATCAGTTATAATATAAAAAGAAGATGAGGACTGTTATTTACATATGCAGATGTAAAATAACGGTCCTTTATTGAAAACTAATAATAACTTAAAAACTTGATTTTAACAAATACTAAGTTAAAATGAAATAAATTAAGTTAAAAGGAGAATGAGAAATATGCTCACAAGCGTATTCGGGATTTCTATAAAATATGAAGCATGGAATCAACAGGATTCTTTGCCTGTTTATATTGCAGGGAGTTATGATTTTTGCACAGCATATACAGTATCTGGTACGTTGTAGCTGTAATAGCTGTGGGTATGTTGGCAGTGTCTTTGACCAAAGGAATATTGCATTATAAAGTCAAACAGGTAGTGTAAGTATCCGCAGTCATAGTTATTATTTGTAGAAGAAAAGTCGATAATCAGCTACATGGTGTCCAAACGTAAGATATCCCGTAACAGTAAGGTTTCTGGAGGTTTTTCTGTTGAGAAAATGAAAATGAAAAATCGCATATAGAAATAGAATTCCCAAAAGAATTATGATAAAATAAAATCAGTATTGATGATTCACAGAGTAAAAAGCATAATGACATAAAATTGTTGGTGTTTATGAGCAAGTAGCGAAGCGGATGATTTTATCCGCCTGACTTATGAGGTGACAGTATGGGGATATATCTGAACAGTATTTCATCCTATTCTTTATACAAAAGCGAATATACCAGACCTTATTTTGTAGATAAATCCAGTCTGTTGAAGGAATTGATTCCACTGGCAGAGCAGGGAAATGCACATATATGTATTACCCGCCCCAGGCGATTTGGAAAAACTGTCATGGCAAACATGATTGGAGCATTTTTCAGTAAAGGTGTTGAAAGCAGTGATGTTTTTGACAGGCTTCAGATTTCAGCAGATAAAGATTACAGAAAACATTTGAATCAGCATAATGTAATTTATATTGATTTCAGCAAAATGCCGGGAAATTGTAAATCCTATATGGAATACATTACACGTATTGAGGAACGTTTAAAAAGGGATCTTCTGAAAGTATATTCTGAAATAGAAATATATCCGGAAGACTCTCTGTGGGATATTTTAGAGAGCATTTTCATCGAATATAATGGACAGAAGTTTATTTTCATTTTTGATGAATGGGACTGTATTTTTCATAAAAATTTTGTTACCGAGGAAGACAGACAGAATTACATTTCTTTTCTGAGCAATCTGTTAAAAGATCATGCCTATGTTTCTTTATCCTACATGACTGGAATTTTACCGATTGCCAAGTATTCCAGCGGTTCTGAATTAAATATGTTCATTGAATATACAATGGCTTCAGAAGAGAAATTCAGTGAGGATTTTGGATTTACTGAATCAGAGACAGATATGCTTTACAGAAGGTATCTGGAGATATGCAGAAATGAAGAGAAAACACCTTATGTGACCAGAGAGGGACTGGAAACATGGTATGACGGATACTATGCTAAAAATGGAGAGAGAATGTACAATCCAAGATCAGTAGTGGCTTCTCTGACAAACAATAATCTTGACAGCTACTGGACAAGTTCAGGACCTTATGATGAAATTTTCTACTATGTAAAAAATAATGTAGCAGAAGTAAGAAATGATCTTGCAGTTATGATATCAGGTGAAGGAGTTCCGGCTAAGATAAAGGAATACGCAGCTACGTCTATGAATCTGACAACCAGAGAGGAAATTCTGTCAGCAATGGTAGTGTATGGTTTCCTGAGCTATTATCAGGGAAAAGTTTATATTCCGAATAAGGAACTGATGGATAAATTTGATGAAATGCTCCAGAAAGAAGCCTCTTTGGGATATGTGTACAGACTGGCAAAAGAGTCCGAACGCATGCTTAAGGCAACACTTGAAAAAGATACTTCTACTATGGAAGAAATACTGGAATATGCTCATAATACGGAGACGCCGATACTTTCTTATAATAATGAAGTGGAGTTATCTTCTATTGTAAATCTGGTGTATCTTTGTGCGAGAGACAGATACCAGGTGGAGAGAGAGGACAAGGCAGGACTTGGATTTGTGGACTTTATTTTTTATCCTGAAAATCCGGCAGATACAGGCATTATTCTGGAATTAAAGGTAGACCATACTGCAGATGAAGCTGTTCAGCAGATTATAGATAAAAAATATAGTTTACGCTTTTCGGGAAAAGCAGGAGAAAAGGCAAAATACACAGGAGAAATCCTTGCAGTAGGAATTGGATATAACAAGAAGACAAAGAAACATCAGTGCAGGGTGATTACTTTACGGAAGGGCACGTTATATTAATTCTTGTATAAGGTGGAAAATAGAGGATATAAGCGGCTGTATAGAAATTTTATACAGCTGTTTGTTATGTTAGCGGAGAATCCTGCAAGCAGGATTCTTTCTTGTGTATAAGTTTGGTGAACTTTTTTTCATCATTTATGGTTATATAAATTTTCCTGTAACGTTTCTTCTGTCTGTGACTTAGTTATATAGAAAGACATCAGATAAAATAATGATACAGCAGACAGGAGGATCATCATGAAACGATATTTAGGAATATTCATTCTGACAGTTATGGTTGGTTTATCAGGTTGTGCATCTGATACAGACAGTGATACTCAGGTGAGCAGCCGTGCATATTCAATGCAGATACAACAAAATCAGAACCGTGTTCAGACATTCAATGGAAGAAGACAGATCAGGTCGTCAGATGGATCTATGTGGACACCGCCGGCAGGGTCATATCAGGATAAAGATGGTTATATTCTGGATAAGGATGGTACCACGATCGGCCAGACAGGGCCATTAAAAATCCCGAAAGATGCAGTAGGATAATAAAAATACAAGGAGCAGGAATGGAGAAATCAGAAATCGAAACAATCTACCGTAAGTATTTCCATGATGTCTTTCTCTATATCCGGGCACTTTCCGAAAATGAAAGTCTGGCAGAGGAGATCACCCAGGAAACATTCCTGAAGGCAATGAATAATATTGAGAAATTTGATGGCCGGAAGGATATCCGCGCATGGCTATTTGTAATTGCGAAGAATACATATTTCCGCTATTGCAGACGAAATAAAATCTATGTGGGTGAAGAATTTTCAGAAATAATGCAGGATTCCATGCAGGATACATCCCCGGCAGTACTGGATCAGATCGTGCAGGATGAGACAGTTCGGAATCTCAAACGCTATGCAGAACTGATACCGGAACCCTACAGGGAAGTATTTCACCTGCGGATATATGGTGAGCTCTCCTTTGAGCAGATCGGAAAATGCTATCAGAAAAGTGCAGGATGGGCAAGAGTGACTTACCATCGTGCACGCCAGATGATAAGAGCACAGATAGGTCAGGAGGAAAAGTAACATGGAAAAAATAAACTGCAACGTGATCCAGGATATTCTGCCATTATACATTGATGATGTGGTAAGTGATGACACAAAAGAACTTGTAGAAGAACATCTGCAAAACTGCGAAATCTGCCAGCGGGTATATCATGAGACAAAGGCAGACCTTGAAAATGATATGAAAATCTCTGCACAGACAAAAGAAAACAGCAATGAAGCAAATGACTTGAAAAGCTTCAGGAAATTTTTAAAGAAAAGAAAGATAAAAACAATCCTGCTTTCCATAGCAGCAACCGTAATTTGCTTTGTGGCAGTGTTCACGTTCATGAATAAACATGTCACATATATCAGCTACAAAGATGCAGGGATAACTATTATTGAGGATAATAAAGATGAAGTAACATATAGAACAAATATAAAAGGAAATTATCGCTGGAGAACATCCTTAGACAGGGAAACAGGCGTAATGACTATCCATTTTGAACAGAGTTTGTGGGAAAAATATGTAAGCTGTATTTTTTATCCATATGATCATATTCATGATATTTTGAAGAAAGATGAGATAAAAGAAGTATATGTAGATAAGGATGGAACTACAACAACAATCTGGGAAGCTCCGGAGGAAGAACAGAAGGCTTATTTATCTGAAGAACATATAGAGCCGTTAGGATAAAATATTAGAGTATTTTTCAAACACGATCTAAAATATGAAAGCGAATTTTATAGCAGTCCTATAGGTTATAAGGATTTACAAAGGGGTTGTCATGGAAGGCAGCCTCTTTTTGTAATTGCTGATGGACATTCTCTTCCCATATGTTACAATAGAACAAGAATATGGAAAGAAAGACAGGAAAATTAACTATGAAAAAACAACTAAATTATGCAGATATCATAAAGGAAGTGCTGATCCTGACAGGTGCGGTAGCGATCATTGCGGCAGCAGTTTATTTCTTTCTGTTGCCGAGCCATACCTCTGTAAGCAGTATCTCCGGTCTTGGTATCGTGTTATCAAACTTTGTACCTTTACCATTGTCTGCAATCACCATGATTTTGAATGTGGTACTTCTGATCATTGGCTTCATCACCTGCGGACGCGAATTTGGCGTAAAAACAGTTTACACCAGCATTGTTTTGCCCTTATTTCTCGGATTATTCGAGAAAGTATTTCCGGATTTTGGCTCTATGACCAACAGTCAGGAACTGGATGTGCTGTGCTATATTTTGGTAGTCAGCGTAGGACTGAGCATTCTTTTTAACAGAAATGCATCCTCCGGCGGACTGGATATTGTGGCAAAGATCATGAACAAATATCTCCACATGGAACTGGGAAAAGCAATGTCTCTTTCCGGTATGTGTGTGGCTCTTTCCGCAGCGCTTGTATATGATAAGAAAACAGTGGTGCTGAGTATTCTGGGAACATACTTTAATGGAATGGTTCTGGATCACTTTATTTTTGACCATAATATTAAACGTCGTGTCTGTGTCATCACTCAGAAAGAGGAAGAACTGCGTAAATTCATTATCGAAGATCTGCACAGCGGAGCGACAATCTATGAAGCAACAGGTGCCTATAATATGAAGAAACGCAATGAGATCATCACGATCGTAGACAAAACAGAATATCAGAAGCTGATGGCTTATATCAATCACGAAGATCCAAAGGCCTTTGTGACGGTTTACAATGTATCGGATATGCGCTATCAGCCAAAACTGTAAGAAATATTATGGCAGGAAAGCTGTGGGTATGCTAAAATAGCAGAGTGATTATATAACCATAAAGAGATTATGGTAGAAAGAGGATGAAAGATGAAAAAAGGAAAAGGAATTGCCCTGCTTCCCATTGGTGTATTTCTTGTATTATACCTTGGACTGGGCATTTTGTTTGAGTATGTGATGGAAATCCCCATGGGATTTTATAATGTGCCGATCGTAGTAGCATTTCTTGCTGCAATCCTGGTTGCCTGTCTGCAGAACAGAGCACTGGATTTTGATAAGAAACTGGAAATCATGGCACAGGGAGTTGGGGACAAAAATATCATCACCATGCTTCTGATCTTCCTTGCAGCCGGATCTTTTGTAGGAGTTGTGGGAAGAAGCAGTGCTGAGAGTGTTGCATATTGTATGCTGAGTCTGATACCTGCCAGATTTTCAGTGTCTGTGCTGTTTATAGTTGCCTGTTTTGTGTCTGTGGCTATGGGAACCTCTGTGGGAACCATTACCCTTCTGACACCGATTGCAGCAGCAGTTTCCACAGCATCAGGATTTGATCTGGCATTTTGTGTGGCTTCTGTTATGGGTGGAGCCATGTTTGGAGACAATCTTTCTTTTATTTCAGATACGACGATTGCTGCATGTAATGGTCAGGGATGTGAGATGAAAGACAAATTCAGGGAGAACTTCTGGATCGCTCTTCCGGCAGCCGTTGCCACACTGATCTTAATCCTGATCCTGTCATTTCAGACAGAAATCCAGGGCCGTGTGATTCAGCCCTATCATCTGACTCAGGTAATACCGTATGTGCTGGTATTGATCGGAGGAATTGTTGGGATCAATGTGTTTGTGGTATTGCTGACAGGAATCGTATCCGGAGCATTTATTATGCTGATCGGAGGACATACCACACTTGTAGAGATCCTGAAAAATATGGGATCCGGTGTATCCGGAATGTTTGAGACTTGTATGGTGGCGATTCTGGTAGCTGCCATGTGTGCGCTGATACGTGAGTATGGTGGATTCGATGCGCTTCTTGGCTGGATCCATAAAATTTTCCGCGGAAAGAAAGGCGGACAGCTTGGAATGGGACTTCTGGTAGGAACTATGGATATTGCCACTGCCAATAATACAGTGGCGATCGTAATGGCAAACCCTATCGCAAAGGAAATGGCAGAAGAGTATGGGATTACACCAAGAAAGACAGCTTCCATACTGGATACTTTTTCCTGTGTTTTCCAGGGAGTGATTCCATATGGTGCACAGATGCTGGTTGCAATCTCAGCAGTGAACGAACTGGGTGGTGAGATTTCTGCATTTCAGATTATGCCGAAATTGTTTTATCCCATGTTATTGCTGCTCAGCTCTCTGATCACAATTATGAGAGGTTCAGACCGTACAGGAGCTTAAAAGATTCCCCCTGCCGGAAGCTATATTTTTTTCAATTTCTTTCAAAAAATACTTGACCTTCCTCCTTGTGGAAGCAGTATAAAGGAAGCACAGACAGGGCAGTAGAGCAGCGGATCAGCTATATCTGCTGTCAGGAAAGCAAGAGGTAGCAGTATGAAGATCAAACAGGTGGAAGAGCTGGTAGGCATCACCAGAAAGAATATCCGTTTTTATGAAGAGCAGGGTCTCCTGAATGTGGAGCGTGCAGAGAACGGATACCGGGAATATCATACGGCAGATATTGCCAGACTTCAGGAAATCAAATTATTCCGGAAGATGGATATTTCCATAGAAGAGATGAGAGCTCTTTTTGAAAAAAGGAAAAGCCTGCAGGTCTGTCTGGAACAGCACCTGGGAGAACTGGAACGCCGCAGGGAAGGCCTTGTGAAAATGCAGGAAATGTGCCAGCGCCTGATCGCAGAGCATCAGTCTCTGGATACCTTGAATGCCGAGAACTGTCTGGAAGAAATCGAGCAGATGGAGAAAGAGGGTGCAAGGTTTATGGATATAAAGAAAACAGATATCCGTAAGAAAAGAAGGACAGGAGCGATCATTGGAGCAGTAGTTATGATCTTGCTTATGGGATTTACCATAGGGCTTATGCTGTGGGCAAATACACAAGATCCCATACCGACCGGACTGCTGATATTTCTGATCGCCATACCGGTTGTGATCATCGGAGGAATTCTGGCAGCACTTGCAGGACGCATGAAAGAGATTGAAGGAGGAGAAGAGGATGAAGCTTCTAAGTATTGAATATATTCCGGGTGTAGAGTTTGAGGCACTGGGAATTGTAAAGGGAACAGTTGTACAGACAAAAAATGTAGGAAAAGATTTCATGGCAGGGATGAAGACTCTGGTAGGCGGAGAGATCACAGGCTATACGGAAATGCTCAATGAGGCAAGACAGATTGCCACCAAGCGTATGGTGGATGAAGCCAAAGAGATGAATGCGGATGCTGTGATCGGTGTAAAATACGGCTCCTCTCAGGTAATGTCAGGGGCAGCAGAAGTGATCGCATATGGAACTGCTGTGAAATATAAATAAATGACAGGATGCCGGCGGCATGAGAGATTTGCCGCCGACATCCCTGAAATATGATCTTACACACTGTCTGAAAAGTGATATCACCACAGATGAAAGGTAACAATATGAGCGATAATAAGAATGTAAATCAGGATAAAGGTCTTCAGGGAAATGAAAAAATAGAGCAGGCGATCGCTGCTCTGCAGCAGGAAGCCACTCAGGAAATGCTGGCACATACACTGACTGTAATCCGTAGACGAATGAGAGAAAACGGCCAGTTTATCCTTTCAGTAGAACCGCCCACAGGAGACAGCCAGCTCCGGATCGGCACAGTGAAAACCGGAGATGAAAAAGTCTGGTGGGCGGCATTTACAAGCTTTGAGGAAGAACTGAAAGGTGGCGGAAGCGTACAATCCACTTTTCTGACAGACATAGATCAGCTTTTTCATTCAGCATTACAGGTAAATGAAATTGAGGGAATTATTCTTAACCCATGGAATCGCACAATCATGCTGGATAAGAACCTGATTAATATCATATTGGGAAATGTGTGAAGTTATGTAAAGAACTCTCATGTTCAGTTAAATAAAAGTCCTCATTGTTTATCCTTTTTACAATTTCTGCAAAGTTATGCGATAGTTAAAAATGGATAAATACTGAGGACTTTTCTGCTTATCGGGAGTTTCCCATTTTGTTCAATTCAGGCAATATTGTAACCAACATGGTAATAAAACACAGAGAACCACCAATCACATTGGATACCGGTTCTGCCATAAACACGCCATCTGTGCCCATGTGTAATCCATAGGGCAGGAAATAAGTCAGCGGAACCACAATAAATACTTTACGAAGCAGGGAGAAAAAAATCGCCTGCTTTTTTTTATTCAATGATTTAAATACAGTCTGACCAATATACTGCAGATCCATAAAAATAAAGGCTGCAAAGTAAAGTTTCAGTGCAGGAACTGCATCCTTTAATAGCAGTTTGTCTGAACTGAAGATCCCGATCAGAAATTCAGGGGCAATGAGAATGACGCTCCACATGATACCTGTATAGATCAGAACCATAATGATCAGAACAACCCCTGCTTTCTTTACCCTGTCAGGACGTCTGGCTCCGTAATTGTAGCTGAGAACAGGAGAGGTTCCCTCATTGATCGCATGGATAGGCGTCTCCACCATCTGGCGAACACTGGATATAATAGTCATGACAGAGATATAAATATCACCGCCTGTCACGGAAAGAACATTATTGCAGCAGATACTTACCAGGCTGTTAGTCAGCTGCATGATAAATCCGGCAGACCCCAGACTGATGATATCCCTGGCATGTCTGGTGCACTCAGAAATCTCATTTATATGAATCCATCTTACCTTCAATTCTGATTTTCCATGAAGAAAATAAAATACAAGCAAGGCAGAGAGAATCTGAGAGATGACAGTAGCAATCGCTGCACCCTTAATCCCCATATCCAGAACAAAAATAAAAATCGGATCAAGAATAATATTTGCCACTGCACCGACTGTTACTGACAGCATACCGATAATGGCATATCCCTGTGCATTGATAAAAGGATTCATTCCTGTTGCTATCATGGAAGGGAGAGTACCCAGAAGGTAAATCATCAGATAGGGATACGCATAAACCAGAGCATCATCTGAAGCACCAAACAGAGTCAGTAAGGGGCGGGCAAAAAGAAATCCGATCAGCATTAGCACAGCAGCACTTCCACATAACATGGTGAAAGCAGTATTCATGATCATGTCAGCAGTCCTGGAATCTCCTTTTCCGCGGTTGATAGAGAAAATTGGTGCACCTCCGGAACCAAAGAGATTACTGAAAGCAGTAATGATCATGATGATCGGAAAGCATAAGCCCACAGCGCCAAGTGCAGTTGTTCCTATATCATGGATCCTGGCGATATAGATACGGTCCACAATGTTGTATAAAAGATTCAATATTTGCGCTACCAGCATGGGAAGCGCAGCGCTTAATATATTGTTGGTCACAGTTCCGTTTTCAAAATCAATTCGTTTCATTATAAATCTTCCTAAGTTTAAAACTTTTATCGTGCATATAAGTATATCATAAAGTAAACAGAAATTCACTCTGATATAGTGGTGTTGGAACAAAATAGTTACTGTTCACTCCGTTCACAGTAACGTAGCCAAAATTCATTCCAGATTGCCTGCGGCAATGGAATTTTGGCTTGTATGTCTCGGGATTTTGGCATATTCATGCCAAAACACCTCGCGGGACAGTGGCATGTGAACAGTAACACAAAATATTCTCTGAAATTGTCATAAGTCATGATACAGAGAATAAAAAAGCATTTTTTATCCATACTATTTTCATGTAACAAAATACAGTATTTCTTAAAAAAGGAGACAACAGACTATGATTTTAAAAGAAAAGGAACGTTCAGTAATCGAAGATCTTCAGACACAAGAGAAAAGCTGTGTGGAAAAGTATGGAAAATACGCAGAACAGGCCAGAGACCCGGAGCTTAAAAATCTTTTCCGGAATATCCAGCAGGAAGAACAGAAGCATTATGAGTCTTTGTCAATGATTCTTTCCGGAAGTGTGCCTGAATGTAACTGTAATGACAGATCAGGCAGAGACTATCAGCCAAAAGCAGTCTATACAGCCATGAGTTCACCGGAAGATAAACAACACGATGCGTTTCTTGCAACAGACTGTATAGGTACAGAGAAGCTGGTGTCAGGAACATACAATGATGATGTATTCGCCTTTGGCGATAGTGGTGTACGCAAGCTGCTGGCAGATATCCAGATAGAAGAACAGAACCATGCGGAGATGCTGTATAAGTATAAGACAGTGAATGGAATGTTATAACAGCGAAAAGGATGTCGGATTTGCTCTCGGCATCCTTTTTATATGGGATCATACAGGATAAAATAGTATAAAAAAATGTCAAAATATTTTATTGAAACTCCTCGTGATTTTGCTATGATATAGTAAGATTATGTCGGCAGAAGGTCAGTACTATAGATATATAGTGAATCGGAGACAAAATTCAGAAAGGGGATTTTTACATATGTACACAGGAAACTATGAATGTCTGGAATTATTTGTAAAACCAGAAGCCGGGAAAAAAGGCAGTGTGAGCCTGAAGAAGGTAAAAGAAAACAAAACAGAAATAAAAGAACTGCAACATATCTATGGGAACTGGATTAAGTTTCCGACAGATAAAGATACAGAATACGAGATTACTGCACAGGACTGCACCATTACCTTTGCTTATTTAAGCGAATGTGAAAATATCCTGAAGAATGGAATCTGCGTACTGAATACTACAGATAATTTTAAAGCAATGAATAAAGAAGAATTTTTTAAATTCATTGGCACTCCGTACAGAGAGCAGTATCATTTTTCACCGGTTGTGAACTGGAATAATGATCCTAATGGACTTTGCTGGTTTAAGGGTTATTATCATCTTTTTTATCAGCTGAATCCTTTTGGACAGGAGTGGAATAATATGTACTGGGGACATGCAGCAAGCAAGGATCTGATGCACTGGACACATCTTCCGGTTGCGTTAGAGCCTCAGGAAGAAATCCTGGATAATCTTGCAATCAAAGGTGGTGCTTTCTCCGGAAGCGCACTTCCGATGGGAGACAAGGTATACTTCTATCTCACAAGACATATCGGACCTCAGGATGACGGATGGGACACTGTTCAGTATCAGACAATGACAAAGAGTAGCGATATGATTCATTTTGAGCCGGAAAAAGAGATTATCAGGGAGAAACCGGAAGGTACTAACTATGATTTTCGCGATCCGAAAGCAATTAAGATCGGTGAGAAATATTATATTGTATTAGGTGCATGCGTAGATGAAAAAGGAACATTTCTTCTGTATGAATCTGAGGATGCAGAGAACTGGAAGTACAGATGTCCTTTGATCACAGAGGAAACAAAGATCAGAACCATTGAGTGTCCGGACTTTTTCCCATTGGATGATAAATATGTAGCTATGGGCGCATGGATGAGCCATTATGATGAATACGGAAGATTCCAGCAGTGCAGATATTATGTGGGAGACTGGAACGGTGATGCAATGGATGTTCATACACAGCAGTGGGTAGACTTTGGAAGCAACTGCTATGCAGCACAGAGTTTTCAGCATGAAGACCGCAGGATCCTGATTGGTTGGATCAGTGATTTCTATGGAGAGCATATTGCTACAGAGCCGGGAGCTTATGGAAGCATGACTCTGCCAAGAGAACTTCATGTGAAGAATGAACATGTATATACAAAACCTGTAGAGGAAGTTTATACTCTTCTGGGGGATACAGTATATGAAGGCACAGGCCGTGAGATCAAAGTCGGCTCCATTGCAGATAACAGATATTATGCATCTGTATCATTTGAAGAAACAGGAGATTTCAACATTCTTCTTGGTCAGGATGGGGATAAATCCATCAGTCTGACTGCAGAAGGGGGAAAAGTATTCTTTAAAATGGCTGGTGTGAAGAGCGATAAGGTACAGTTTGTTTCTTCTGTGGAGAAATGTAGAAATGCAGAAATTTTTGTAGACGGAAGAACAATTGAGGTATATTTAAATGATGGAGAAGATGTTGGAACCAGATTATTCTACAATAGTAACAGACAGGGGATATTCTGCCTGAACAGTGAAAAAGATGCGCAGGTGAAAATTTGTGAAATGAAATCCATCTGGAAATAAATCAGAGATTTCAGAAATCGGAATCTTAGATTTTTTCGAATATCTGTTTGACTTATGGAAACGTTATAAAAAATGAGGGATAAATAGAAATGACCACATCTATGATAAAGGGCAATCCGCTGAAACTGATGTTACAGTTCGCGTTTCCTTTATTATTAGGAAACTTGCTGCAACAGACTTATAATATTATTGATGCTGCGATCGTAGGCCAGATTCTTGGCGCAAAAGCACTGGCAAGTGTAGGAGCCAGCAGCAGTATTCAGTTTCTGGTACTGGGATTCTGCATGGGAAGCTGTACAGGCTTTGGTGTTCCTGTAGCTAAATATTTCGGTGCAGAGAAAATAGAAAAAATGCGGGATTATATCTTTAATGGAACTGTATTATGTGCAGGAATCGCAGTGATCCTGACAGCATTATGCAGTGTTTTATGTCCTCAGATTCTGCATATTTTATCTGTACCAGAGGACATTTATGACAATGCATATAGTTATCTGTTAATCATTTTCCTGGGGATTCCCTTTACGATTTTATATAACTATCTGTCCAGTATTTTGAGGTCAGTGGGAGACAGCAGGACACCGTTTATATTTCTGGCGTTATCTGCTGTTCTGAACATTTTTCTGGATTTATTCTGTATCGTAGTGCTGAAACTTGGATGTGCCGGAGCTGCCATTGCAACCATTTCCGCACAGGCGATCAGTGGAATCTTGTGCCTTATTTTTATTATCCGCAAAATGAAACTTCTGTGGCTCAAGAAAGAAAACAGGACAATAAAAGGGGATGCAGTAAAGGAACTTCTGGCAATGGGAATGCCTACGGGACTTCAGTTCTCCATCACAGCTATCGGAAGTATGGTTATGCAGTCTGCGAACAACGGGCTTGGAAGTACATATGTATCAGCTTTTACTGCAGCAATGAAGATCAAGCAGTTTACCATGTGTCCATTTGATGCTATCGCAACCTCTGCTTCTGTATTCTGCAGCCAGAATCTTGGAGCAGGACAGTCTGACAGGATTAAGAAAGGATTGCGCTGTGGTATTACAGTGGGAGTAGGATATGGTATTGCGGCAGGAATTTTACTGATTTTTGCAGGGCGTACACTTTCTATGCTGTTTGTTGGAAAGAGTGCGGTGGCAGTTCTGGATGCCTCTGCCAAATACCTCAGATGTATGGGATTTTTCTACTGGAGTCTTGGTATTCTCAATGTCGCCCGTATGGTAACTCAAGGACTTGGATATTCAGGCAGAGCCGTTTTCTCCGGCGTAACAGAAATGATCGCCAGAACAGTTGTCTGTCTTGGATTTGTAGGAACTTTTGGCTTCACAGCCATCTGCTTCGCAGACCAGACGGCCTGGATCACAGCAACCTGCTATATTTTTCCGACATGCCTGTGGTGCATCCGAAAGTCTACAAAAATGCTTGCATCTATAGCAGTCCGAGTAAATAATGCATCATAATCCAGCCCATCAGAGTGTGAAATTCTGCGTCATATATCTTTGCCGTGCGTTAGAGCGTGTCTGCAGATATCTTCCTTGTCTTTCGCACTCTGCTGAACTGTCTTAAATGCATTATTTATTAGGACTGTTATAATAAAAGTATGACAAAATAAGAAAACAGCTATGCAAGAGCAGCAGATAAAAATATCTGTACTCTTCATAGCTGTTTTTATGTATGGTTTATATATGGTAAAGCTATTGACTATATGGATATCAGGTTAAAAGAGCTTCTGCTCAGATGCTTTTTTATCCGTAAATGGTCCTGCGACAGTTTTGACATCTCTGTGATTTCCAAAGAAATCTTGATTAAAGATAATCGGGCTTCCGTCAGGATTTTCGTATTTCTGCTCCGGTTCGAATGCCATACCAAGTGTTTCAGTTGAGATAATACCGTCGGTTTCTTCTTTGATGATATCATACAGGTTGGTCTTCAGATACCAGCCATCTTCTTTCTTTTCAACAGAGATATCTACAGTATGTTCTGCATCTGTGACTGCATTTATTTCTTTTTCCCATGCACGTGCTCCATTGAAATAGAGATTGCCGGATGCCCATACAGGAAGATGATCATAATAGCAGTTGCCTGTTGTCTCAGAACCCATTCCGCAGTAACCTTCGAACTGTCTGTTCCATTCATCAAAGGTTGGATATCCGTTAAATTTGAAAGTTCCTGTGATCACATTGCAGTCATCCCACATATTTCCATTGTTACCCATAAGATCAGCCAGATCCTGCATACAAGGACGGATTGGTTTCTGAACGAAGATGTTGTTGTAGAATCTGTCATCTCCATGAAGGATGGTCATAAATCCTGCAACCTGAGTTCCGTGTTTGGTGTGATATGGAGTATATCTGGGAGATGGAATATCAGGTGCACCGTTGTCTGTACCGATACCAACAGAAACGAAGCCGCCGCAGATCAGGTTATGTACAAGGGCAACACCCTGGGTTGCAATTTTCAGTGCACGGTCAGACAGCAGGATATTGTGGTCGATTAATGTCGGACCATGGGAAACCTCAACGAAGATATCTTCTCCTACGCTTGTGACAGCGTCATCCCCTGCCTCGAAGTCATTAGGAAGAGCATTGTCATGGAAGAGATTTCCTGTAACGCGGGTTCCCTGTGCCTGCCAGTCAAGCCACAGACCACGGGTGCAGTTGTGGATATGGTTGCGGCGGAAAATAACATCGATAGCAGCATGCATTTTGATACCGCCAATCTCTGCTCCTGCCAGATTCTGCTTGTTATTAATGTGGTGGATATGGTTGTCTTCAATAACAGAGAATACGCCTCCAAGATGTCCTACAATACCTGTCTGACCGCAGTCATGGATTTCACATCTGCGCACAATATGGGAACCGATGTGTTCTTTATCCCATCCTTCATAGGAAGCCTGGCAGATGCAGTCGCGTTCTGTCTGAGTTCCGTCTTTGTATTTCCACTTTAACCATTTGTTATCATTTTCAGGCTGCAGATATTTACCAAGAGAAATACCGCTGCATTTGGATTCATAGATTTCACAGTCTTCGATGATCCATCCTTTGGACCAGTGAGGACCGACCATTCCCTCCTGATAAGCGGTAGGGGGAGCCCACTGAGTAGCAGCCTGACTGATGCGGAAACCGGAGAGAGTGATATATCCGATTCCTTCACTTTCCGGATAGAAGCAGTTTCTTCTTACACTGATCTCAACATTTTCTTTATTGGGATCTTTCTCATGGAAGTTTGCATAAATAATTGTCTGATTATTGGCTTCATCCTGTTCTGCATACCATGTATATACAGAGAAATCAGGATCCCATGAGATAGTACTTTTTTGTGGATTTTTAACTTTATCCAGAGTGGTTACTTCATACATGGATTTTTCATTCAGATATACATCTCCTGTATGAGCAATAAATGTAGCGATAAACCAATCTCCGGATACCAGGGTAGTAAATGGGTTATAATCACCGAAGATTCCGTTCGGAATGACTGCTTTCCATACAGTGCCTTCTACATTTTCCCAGTCTTTGACAGCTTCACTTCCTGTAATGTGCGCCTGTCCTTTTATTGCAGAACGGTAGGTGATACGCTTGTCTGCCGTTCCAGCGTGAATCGGATTAACAGCTTCACGGTATAATCCCGGTGCAACGATGACTTCATCTCCCGGAAGTGCCTTTGCAGCGGCCTCCTGAATAGTTTTGAATGGATTTTCTTTTGTTCCGTTTCCGGTCTGGATCACGGATGCATCAACGTAAATAATCATTATAAAAACCTCCCGGCCTTCTGGCCTGAATCCTTCTGTTTGCGGGCGAAATGCCCATAAGATATGTAATCTAGTGTAGCATGTAGATATGCAGCGAAGCAATGGAATCCTGTGTTGTTTTGTATGAATTTTGTGATGATTCATTACTGTTCACTGAAAACGTCGGATTCGAAAATAAGAGAACGAAAGAATTTCTGGCAAAAATCCTGTAAATAGAATAAATCTTGATACTTAAAACTTAAAATAGTGAGTAAATACCGGGCTTTATTTACCAGTAACTTTTGCCTGCATATCACATAGATTTTGATGTAAATACTCTGCAGATGATATATTATAAAAAATACAAATATTTTCAGAAAGTGCAGGCTATCATGAATAAAAAGAAATCAAAGAATAAAAAACAGGATAAGCAGAGTGAGAAGCCGGTTCCGAGGAAAAAGGAAGAGGAGCAGACAGAAGGAACTGGTAGAAATTCAGCTCAGAACCCTTGTTATGGATTACTGGTCTGTACTGGAATATCATATATATACTGCCTGGATTTCAAAAACAAAAATCCAGGCAGTTATTTTAATACCAGCGTGTCATTGGCAGATCATTATTGATTCCTTTAGTCATCAGAATCTGGTGCAGATCAATAATTCCGTTATGGAAGGTTGCAGCACATGCTGACAGGTAAAGTTCCCACATACGCAGGAAGGATTCATCAAACATGGTCTTTTCCTTTTCTATATTCTCACGGAAATTCTTTTCCCAGTGGAGCAGAGTTTTATTGTAATGCAGACGCAGATTTTCAATGTCCAGAGTGTGGAAATTGTCTTCTGCCATATGATTCAGGATTTCTCTCAGACTGGGAACGGTTCCGCCTGGAAAGATATATTTCTTGATCCATGGATCACCCGGATGTTCTTTCAGTGCACTGATAAAATGAAGCAGGAATAATCCGCCCGGTTTCAGAACTTTCTCTACACAGTCAAGGAAGAGCTGATAATTGTCACGGCCAACATGTTCTAGCATTCCCACACTGACTACCCGATCAAACTGATAGTCATGCTTTGGCAGATCACGGTAATCCATCAGTTCCACTGTAAGATAATCTTCCAGGCCCTGATCTTTGATGCGCTTCTGGAATTCTGTATATTGTTCGTGGCTTAAAGTGATTCCTGTACCATGTACTTTGTATTTTTTAGCAGCCTCAATCAGCAGAAAACCCCATCCGCAGCCGATATCAAGAAGACTCATACCTTCTTCCAGATGCAATTTTTTCAGAATATAATCTACTTTATTGACCTGTGCCTGATATAAAGAGTCATCGTCATGAATGAAGTAGCCACAGGAATAACTCATGGTTTCGTCCAGCCATAATTTATAAAAATCATTTCCGATATCATAGTGGCTGGTGACTTCCTTTTCCTGATTTTTTTTGGATGTAGAACTGAACATGATCTTTTTCAGAGCAGATTCATTGGTAGAAAATTTGCTCATCTGTCCCAGAAAATGATCCAGTGCCTCGTAAAGATTTCCTTCAATATCCAGATCTCCCCGCATATAAGCCTCGCCTAATGCCAGGGAAGTGCTTTTGAGCAGCTCGGCCAGAGGAATTGTTTCCTTAAAATTTACTGTAAATGTGGGTTCTCCCTCTCCGATTGGATATTCGGAATTCTTGAACTTTATCAGAAATGGATAGTCCGTAAAGCGTTCAAGGAATTGCACCATTGCTTTTTCTTCAGCCTTTTCTCCTAATGTTTCAAACATAATAGTTTACCTCCTTTAACACAAAACTATGATACACCTTTGGGGGCGCTTATCGTCAAGGGGAGAATTAAACAAAGATATCTGGGAAATTGGTCAGACTTGTAGCAGAATAATGGAAATAGAAGAAGAAACAAAAAGTTCACAAAAAACATCTTGACCATCAAAGAAACACAAGTTATAATCCTGTCTTTGACAGTTACTAAACAAAAAAATTGCTGTACCTCTTGATTTTACTGAGGTTCGGCGATTTTTTGTGTTGTTTTGGAATATAGTATTTTATTCCCGGCCTTTTCATCGTTCTTAGTTTATCCAAGATCGTTTCGTAGCTGATGGCATTTTCCAGGTCTCTTTCAAGGTAACGATATATCACTAATGCAAGGAAACAGATAAGGAAATGGGCTTTTATGCGTATATCGTCTTGAAGAAAAAATGGTTTTGTTTCAAAATCAGTTTTCATTATACGGAAACATTTCTCGATTTCCCATATGTCGATATTTTAGAAATGCCGATAAATTTTCTATAAGATTCCATGCCTGACCCAATGTCAGGCACAAGTAATGAACTATCGGCATTTATTTCAATCCACAAAGCCGCTTGATAGTATCTTCGTCATTGGCATACTTGAACATCACATCATCCTTAAAGATGGAACTGTCACTATCGCTAAGTTTATACCGTGTCTTCATCATCAACATCGCTTATCTCATAGATTGTCTCATACTCATCAAATGAAATACTATAATAATGACTGATTACGTCTCTATAGTGAGAAATGCCGATATATTTACAAAGTCTTATAAATCCAATATTTCAGAAAGTCAAAAATCGGCATTTCTAAAATATCGGCATAATATTCCAACGACCTTCGCTGACTTTTAAGATATCTTTTACGTCATCGTCTAAGAGGTCTGTAGTTACTGCATACATCCCATCATATAAGGCTTCCTGTTCGATCTTTTCTGTGTCCAGATAATTGTGGATCTTTGCAGTTTCTCCATCTTCAGTTGCTGCGACTTTCCCTATGAATCGAGCAGGATCATTCGGATTCCTACGTTCCTTCTTTATCGTACCGGTGCTGAGCATTTTTTCAGCACGTTCTATCTGGGCATCTCAAACGGATTTCTGATATCTTGCATACTGTGGTTTTAAAGAAGTTTGTTTATTTGCATTTCCCTTATTGTTAATATAGCTTTTGGCAATATAAAAGGATTCCGAATTTTTTGATTTTGATGTAGTTACTTTCATGGAAAATCCCTCTACACACTTCTGAAAATAATGCTATATAATACTATAAAATAAAGCAAAAAATTTGACATAAAAAAGCAGGTACCATAAGGACTGCAAGCATTTTTTCTTATATTCAACTGTCAAACTCCCGTGTTCACTGACAATGTCGGATTCTGATTTTTTTCTGACAGTTTTTTGCGATTTTCTAAGAAATATGATATAATATAACATTATATAATGTTTGCATATGGAAGGAGTCATCAATGAGTTTGGATAAAAAATCACAGTTACCATTATATGCTCAGTTAATGAAAGAGATAAAAGATCAGATTCGAAAGGGAACATATAAGGAGGGAGATCAGATTCCCACAGAAGGAGAATTATCCGCTGCCTATCAGGTCAGCAGGATTACAGTGCGCAGAACAATTGAAGAGTTATGCTCTCAGGGATTTCTTGTAAAAAGACAGGGAAAAGGAACTTTTGTGGAAATACCCAAAATATATCGTAAAATAGAAAATGATAACAACATGAGTTTTTCTGAAGCGTGTCGTTCAAATGGAAGAAAGCCGTCTTCACATATCATTTCCTGTCATATTATGGAAATGCAGGAATGGCAGCAGGATTTTTTTAAACCTGAACATACTAAGATATATCACATAGAACGAATTTTGTCAGCCGATAACTTGCCGATTATTTATGAACATATTTATATTCCAACCGATTTTCTTCCAGATTTTCAGGTGGAAAAGCTGGAAAATGGATCTCTTACACGTCTTCTCAATAAAGAATATCATATGAAAGAATCTGAAAAAGCGAGAAGTACAGTAGAAGTCAGTACAGTTTCTCAACCAGTGGCAGGATACCTTAGAATGAATGAAGGAGAACCTGTTATGATTCTGGCAAGCTATATTAATAATGAAAAAGAAGAACCTTTATATATCAGTTATGAAATTATTGCTGGTTCACGTTACAAAATTTCCATATAGACAACGAAAATGTAATATTAATAGATGGTGAAGAACCGTTTAAACACGAAAGGTTATATTGAATAAAAAGAAGGATTTCAAATCTTGTTTTCAGCACAGAAATATACTCTGAAAATGAGAAACGGAAATCCTTTTTTTGTGTGTTATAGACAAAAAAATAAAGAATAAAATATCAAGAATTCACAAAGTTATGATTTGCCCAAAAGATCATATTGTATTATGACGTTATATGATGATATAATACAAACCAAGAAAGGAGGACGTGATAAATGAAAAAAAGATTTTCAAAAGTGATTATTGCAAAACATCTTTTTGACGGTATAAATGAGAAAGATTACGAAGGATATCTGTGTTTAAGTGGAAATCATATTGTCGAAAAAAAAGCAGGAAAACCTGAAAAAGATATTTTGAATCAGGCACAGGAAGTTCTTAATTTCAGGGATGAACTGGTTATGCCGGGAATTACAGATACTCATACATTTTTTACCGGATATGCAATTTATCATGTAGGAGCAGATTTTTCGAAAGTGACAGATAATGAAGAGGGATGCTGTATTCTGAGAAAATATGAGCAGAAGAGACATCCGGAGGGAGCATTACTGGGGCATGGATGGAATCCGGAGATGTGGGACAGGCAGAACGGAGAAGAAATGCTGGAAGAGAAATTTCCAAATAAAGCGGTGATCATTTTTTCGGCAGATCGTTCCTGTTGTATTATGAATCAGAAAGCCAGAAATATTTATCAGTTTTCGGCAGAAACATGTTATCCGGAAAGCTATTACCGCATCATGAGAGAATATCTGAATGACCGGGAATTTATTAAAAAGGAATTTTCAGATTATATGAAAATGATGAATTCCAGAGGGGTAACTACTGTAAAGGAAATGGGATTTGATGACTTCTATGGATTTACAGATTATCTTAAAGAACTGGAAGATTCTGAAGATCTTAATCTGAGAACCTTCTTTATGTCACAGCCTGTAGGTGAAGGAATGAATCTTGTTTATGCCCGCAGAATGAGAGAGCAGTTTACAGGAAATAAGATTCGTTTCAGTGGTTTTAACCGGATGACTGATGGTACGATTGCTTCTTATAAGGGTGATTTAAAAGAGCCATATGAAAATCAGGATTTCTGCTGTAAAGATCCGGTTCCATATGAAGAAATTGAAAAAGACGTTCTGGCAGCAGATGCAGAAGATTTCAGATGGTCTTTACATGCACAGGGAGATGGTGCAGTAGGAAAAATTACAGAAATTTATCAGAAATGCAAGAAGGTTCAGGGAAAGCTGAAAAACAGACATGCAATTACAGATATGGAGTTTACAGATCCAAAGGATTTGGAAATCCTTGGTCGGATTGGGGTAACAGCAGAATTATATTTTCAGATTATGTCACTGGATCCGGCAGATGTGCTGATTAATAATATTAAACAGACGATAGGTACAGAGCGTGGAAAATATTACTGGAACCGCCGTAAAATGCAAGACAGTGGAATGAATTTAAGTGGTGCCACAGATTTACCGTTACTGCTTACCAGTATACCGGAATCTATCTATTATTCCTGTGGAGGATACATGGATGGACGTGCTGAAGCATTTCAATCAGAAAATACTCTTACTGTACCGGAACTTCTGAAAGCATGGACAATCGGTGGACAGAAAAATCTGGGTATGGAAGAAGTGCTTGGAACGTTAGAAGAAGGGAAACTGGCAGATATTACTGTGTTTGACAGAAATTTACTTGAAATTAATCCGGTAGATGCCAGGGATGCAAGGGTTGTAATGACAATCATGGACGGAAGAACCGTTTTTACAGAAAATAGTCAGACAGAAAAAAACTGATCTGACAGAAAACAATAAGAAAAGGGGAAGGTAAAATGGAAGAAAAGAAAAAATTCAAACTTCATATGCCACATGTGCTCACATTGATTTTTTTCCTGATAATTGTAGTGGCAATACTTACATGGATTCTTCCAAGTGGTGAGTTTGAACGAAAGGTAATGGAAACTTCTGCAGGAGAAAGAAGTGTAGCAGTAGCAGGAACTTATCATTCGGTAGATAAAGTTCTTGAAGATGGAACAAATTTAAGACAGGGAATTGCTCAGGTACTTATGGCACCTGGAAAAGGAATTCAACAGATGGTAGAGGTTCTTGCATTTGTCTTTATTATCGGCGGTGTATTTCAGATTATGGCCAAGACTAATGCACTGAATATGGGAATTCAGAAGATTGTGAAAAAACTTGGAGCAAAAGAAATTCTGATCATACCGATTCTAATGGTTCTTTTTGGATTGGGTGGAAGTACCTTTGGAATGTCAGATGAGTTGATTCCATTTTATTTATTGATCATGCCAATTATGTTTGCAATGGGATATGATTCCATGACTACTTTTATGACAGTCTGCTTATCTGCAACAGTTGGTTATGCTGCATCTACAGTAAATCCATTTTGTGTATTGATTGCACAGGGCATTGCCGGGATTCAGGGAAATCCACAGCTGGTATTTAGAATGCTCCAGTTTGTGATTATGATGGCTTTGGTTATTGCTTTTGTAACCTGGAGAGCATTTAAGATTAAGAAAAATCCTGAAAAGTCTATTACGTATCAGGATGATTTGCTCAAGAAAAAAGAAATGAATACGGATATTGATTTTAATCAGGAAATGACAATTCGTCAGAAGCTGGTGCTCCTCACTTTTGTAATCGGAATGGTTATAGTGGTAGTAGGACTTGTAAAAAATGGCTGGTATATGAATGAATTATCCATGTGTTTTCTGGGAATGGGAATCCTGATGGGAATCTTTGGTGGTATGAATGAAACAGAAATAGCAGAAGAGTTTATCAATGGCGTAAAGGATATTGCATTTGCAGCTATGGTAATTGGTTTTTGCAGTGGAATCATGGTAATTGCGCAGGATGGAATGATTATTGATACTATTTTAAATGCATTAAGTGGACTGGTAGAAAAATCCAATAATGTTGTTTTCTCGGCAGTGATGTATGTGGTTCAGTCTTTACTGACATTGTTAGTACCGTCCTCCTCAGGACTGGCAGCATTATCTATGCCAATCATGGCACCTTTATGTGACCTTCATGGTGTAAATCCGGAAGCGGCAGTTACAGCTTTACAGTATGGAAATCAGTTGACAAACCTTATGAGTCCAGTAGCAGGAACAACAGTAGCGGGGCTTGCAATCTGCAAGATTTCATTTGGACAGTGGTGGAAAACTATCTGGAAAATGTTTTTGATCATGGCTGTTATAGCAATTGTATTCTGTACAATTTCAGCAGGATTATAGAAAACTATAAAATAAAAAATATAAATAAAAGGAGATTATTAAAATGAACAGACCAGAAGAATTAATCAAAAAAATCTATGAAGAGCAGGGACAGATTAAAGATGTATTTTTTACAGCATGTGGAGGTTCTTTAGTGGATCTTTATCCGGGATTCTATTTTATCAATGCAGAATCAGAAACTATGCACTCTCATTGGCTTACAGCAAAAGAGTTGATTGTATCCCCATCCAAATTTCTGAAAAAGGGTGCACTTGTAATTCTTTGCTCTCATGGTGGTAATACAAATGAAACTGTAAATGCAGCGAAACTTGCCAAAGAACGTGGTGCAGCAGTGATTACTATGACACATAATCCAAATTCTATCTGTGCACAGGAAGATATGAATCCAGTCGTATATAGCTGGGAAGATGATACAAATGAAAAAGAAAGACCGCAGGGAATTGTAATGCGTGTTCTTAATGAACTGATGAAGTTACAGGAGCCATCTTATACAAAATATGAAGCTGTACTGGATGGACTTGAAAAAGCTGACGGTATTGTCCGTGCAGCAGTAAAGAAAGTACAGAACCGTACATGGGTATTTGCTGAGAAATATTTTGAAGAGCCGTTCCTTTATATTATGGGCTCTGGTGCTTCTTATTCACAGGCATATGGTTTCTCTATCTGTTCTCTTCAGGAAATGCAGTGGATGGATTGCTGCTATCTGCATTCCGGTGAATATTTCCATGGGCCATTCGAATGCACAGATGAAGACCATCTCTACATTCTTCTTATGGGAACAGGTGCAGCCAGAGTTATGGATGAACGAGCACTTACTTTCCTGAAAAAATACGGAAAGAAATATGAAGTAATTGATGCTAAGGAACTTGGAATTGATGCAATTGACGAAAGCGTAAATGAATACTTCTGCCCAATGGTATTCTATGCAATGTCAGTAGCATATCGTACAGGTTTACAGGACAAGAGAAGACATCCTCTTGATATGAGAAGATACATGGGTGTTGTAGAATATTAATATTCTTTCGTAACAAGTCTGGCAGATATGAATCTGCCAGATGAAAAAGGAGAAGAAAAATGGTAAAGTATAATACAAAAGTACTGGGATTTGGTGATAATGTAGTTGATCTGTATGAACATTCTCATATGATGTATCCAGGCGGGAACTGTGTAAATCTGTGTGCATATTCCAAAATGTTTGGTGTAGAGAGAGCTGCATATATGGGATATTTTGGAAGTGATGACATTGCAGAATTTGTAATTTCAGTATTAAATGAACTTGGAATTGAAACTGTAAAGTGCAAACAGTTGGTAGGAGAAAACGGATGGTCTAAATGTACACTTCGTGATGGAGACCGTATATTTGGGGATTATAATGAAGGTGGAGTAAGAGGAAAGACTCCGTATATTCTTGACCGTTTTGACCTTGAATATATGAAAGAATTTGATTTTGTGCATACGGGAAATTATTGCTATACAGAATCACAGCTGAAAGTTATGAAAGAGGCTGGTATAAAAATTTCCTTCGATTTTTCTGATGACTCTTCCAAAGAATATTATGAAAAATATGCACCATACATTACATATGCATTTTGTTCTTTTGACGGAGATGATGAAGCAGCAAAAGAACATCTGAAATTTATTCATTCCCTGGGACCGGAGTTGGTATCTCTTACCAGAGGTTCTAAAGGCTGCATTATGTATGATGGTGAACAGTTTTATACACAGCCGGCAACACTTATTGACAATGTGGTAGATACAATGGGTGCCGGAGATTCTTTTTTGACCTCTTTTATGGATTGTTATATTGATCAGCTGAAAAGAGGAACTGACAGACAGGAAGCAATCCGTACTTCTTTAAAAGAAGCTTCTAAATTTGCAGCACATGTATGTACACTCAATGGTGCTTTTGGATACGGAAAACCATACGAGGATTAGAAATATAATATATAGAGTGAATGACAAAGAGGAGAAAATATATGCTGTACCATGGAAATGCAATGGATTACATATATGAGACTCCTGATATCCTGCAATACATATTGGAAAATAAGAAGGAAATTCTTGAGGACAGCAACAGAGTGCTGAAAGATAAGAAAATATCAGAAATTTACCTGACAGGTTCAGGATCTTCTTATAATGCAGCAGTAGCTGTAGCCGATTTTGCAAAGAAATTACTGGGTATACGGGTTACACCTGTATACCCAGTAATGCTTATAGAGGATTATGAACTTATTTCAAAAAGCGCAGTGGTAACAGGAATTTCACAACAGGGAACCAGTGCAGCAGTCATAAAGGCACTGGATGATGTTAGAGAGCGCGGCATTGTCACAATTTCAATGACCGGTGAATATGATACGGAAATTACCAGACATGCAGATGCTAACATATATATTGAATGTGGTTATGAAGATGCTGGTGCAACAACCAAAGGTTTTACGGCAACAGTATTGACTTTGATGATATGGATTATTGATACTGCCGAAAGCATTGGAAGGATTACAGAAAAAGAAGCTGAAAACTATAAAAAGCGAATAGATGTTGTAATAAAGAATATGAAAAATATTCTGCAGATAAGCAAACTCTGGTGCTCAGAAATATCAGAGAAACTAAAAGATAATGAAGATATGATACTTATTTCCGGTAATAAAATGAGGAGTTTGCTACTGGAGGGAATATTAAAATTTTCTGAGACCTGCAGATTTCCGGTGAGGGGATATGAGGCAGAAGAATTTATGCATGGTATGTATAATGCTGTCACTTCAAAAACTAACTTTTTATATATTTTTCCACCTAATGGTTATGAAAGAAATCGAATGGAAAAATTGTTCGATTATTATACAAAGCAGGGTTACTGTTTATTTGGGATTAATTCCAAACAGGTAGATGAAAATATAAAATATATACTGAACTGTAAATTTACAGACGATCCTGAGTTTTCAATTCTGGAATATATTCTGCCTGTACAAATGTTGTTTGTTATGACATCACGGGCAAGAAAGATAGATTTGAATATTCCGTCAGATCCTGATTTTCATAGATATATGGGTAGTAAACTGGAAAAATAGGAAAGTGAAATTATATGGGTATTATTGAGCTGTGAACAGGTAACAGAAGAAAGCATGGAGGATAAAATGGAGAAATTAATCAACAGAGAACAATTGGCAGGTATGAATATTCATTATTTATTTTATTCATTGGAATATTTTCTTGATGCACAAAAAGAAGCCGGATTTAAAACAATTGAGTTATGGCCTGGAACACCGCATTTCTTTTTAAGCTATATAGAATATTCTGACTGTAAACATGTCAGAAAACTTCTTGATGAAAGAGATTTGACTGTGAAGGTGATTACACCGGAAAATTGTACATACCAATATCAGTTCGCTGCACAGGAAAAAGAGCAGTTTGAAAAAAGTATGGCATATTTTAAGAAAGCTCTGGATGCCGGTGAAGAATTGGGTGTAGAAACAATGGCAATCAATTCAGGATGGGGATATTGGAATGAAGACAGGGAGGAAGCCTGGAAACGTTCAAGGGAAATGCTGTCTGTTCTGGCAGAATATGCCAAAACAAAAAATATCCGACTGGCAATGGAATCTCTTCGTCCGCAGGAATCCAACCTTGCTACTACGGTATATGATGTAAAAAGAATGCTGGATGAAGTAAATCATCCAAATCTGAAAGCGATGATTGATACCACAGCAATGGGAGTTGCCGGTGAAACAATTGATCAATGGTTTGATATACTTGGAGATGATATTATCCACATGCATTTTATTGATGGAAATCCTTATGGTCATCTGATTTGGGGGGATGGAACGCATAATCTTGAGGAGTTTCTGAAGGCAATCAATCGTCATGGATATAAGGGATATCTGGGACAGGAAATTACAGAATTTGACTATTTTAAAGATCCGGCTAGGGCAGATAAACAGAATATGAAAGCATATGAAACATTTATACGCTAAAACTCACATTATAGGAGACCAGCTATGAGTGATAAAATGAGAATAAAAATTTTTTCATGCATCATGCTTACTCTGTTTTTCTTATGTGCATGTAGAACGCAGAGTGTCTATGCTAAGGAAAAGATAACTGTCGGAACGAATGCAGAATATGCACCGTTTGAATATCTGGACAGTGATGGAAATCTCACGGGTTTTGATTATGAACTTCTGGAAGCAATTGCCCAAGAAGAAAATCTGGAATTGGAATGGAAAGATATGCCCTTTGATTCTTTGGTTGGTTCTATGGAAACCGGAAATATTCAAATTATTGCGGCAGCGATAGGACCAACAAAAGAAAGGGAAAAAAGTGTAGATTTTTCGGATGTTTATTATACGGGATCCCAGAGTATTGTAAGCAGTCAGAAAACACCTTTGTATGATTTTGCTGGATTATCCGGGAAAAGAGTAGCAGTTTTGGAAGGATCCCAGAGTGATTTCATTGTATCCGGAGAGAATACAGACTATGGTGTTGTTGAAAATGCAACAGTTGTCCGCTTTAAAAACGCTGCAAGTGCAGTAATGGAACTGAAAAACGGAGGTGTAAATGCTGTCTTAATTGATACTATTATGGCAGAGATTTACTGCAGACAGAATGATGATATTGTTTATCAGAAAGTGGATGGAACGGAAGAGGATACAGTGTATTGTATTGAAAAAGGAAATACAGAACTTTTAAATACAGTAAATAAGGGACTGAAAAAGTTAAAAGATAATGGAGAATATGACCAGATTTATGAAAAATTTTTCTCAGGAGAAAATGATACAACGCAAGTTCAGATAGCAGATAACACAGGAATAATTGGAACTTTCAAATTTATTTTTCTGCAGGATAACCGTTGGAAATATTACCTGAATGGACTACAGGTTACGCTCCTGGTTTCAATCATGTCAGTACTTTTGGGAACTGTGATTGGATTAATGGCAGCAATGATAAAATTGAATGCCGATCGTAAGAAAAAAGAAACTGTATTGTCGAGGATTATCCATATATATGTAGATGTGATTCGTGGAACCCCTTCGGTATTACAATTGATGATCGTGTATTTTGCTGTCTTTCATAGCCGGTTGGGATATGTGGCAGCAGTTGTGAGCTTCGGGATTAACAGTGGTGCCTACGTGTCTGAGGTGATACGTGCCGGAATTATGGCAGTTGATAAAGGACAGCAGGAAGCCGGAAGATCTCTGGGACTTGGATATAAAGATACAATGAGATTTATTATTATTCCACAGGCTTTAAAAAATATTCTGCCTGCAATGGGAAATGAATTTATACAGTTGATTAAGGAAACTTCCATTTTGGGATATGTAGGTATTATGGATCTTACCAAAGCTTCTAGTTATGTTTCATCAAGAACCTATCAGATGTTTATACCATTGATAACTGCTGGAATTATGTATTATCTGATTGTGAAAATACTCTCTATATTTCTCGAAAAGATGGAAAGGAGAATGAGACAAAGTGATTAGTGTACATAATCTGAAAAAATCTTTTGGAAATGTGCAGGTTCTCAAGGGTATTAATATAGAAATACGAAAAGGTGAATGTGTCTGTATTATTGGCCCTTCAGGATCTGGAAAATCTACTTTTTTGAGATGCCTGAATCTTCTGGAGGTACCAGATGAAGGAGAAATTATTATAGAAGGGGAGCGCATTCTGGAAAAAAGGAAAGATATTGATAAATATCGAGAAAATGTAGGAATGGTATTTCAGCATTTCAATTTATTTCCAAACATGACAGTGCTGAAAAATATAACTCTTGCACCTGTAAGATTAGGAAAATGGAAAAAAGAAGAAGCGGATGAAAAAGCAATAGGACTGTTAAAAAGAATTGGGTTGGAGAAGAAAGCACTGTCTTATCCATCAAAGCTTTCCGGAGGTCAAAAACAAAGGGTTGCGATTATAAGAGCACTGGCTATGAATCCTGAAATTCTTTTATTTGATGAACCAACTTCAGCATTAGATCCTGAAATGGTAGGAGAAGTACTTGATGTAATGAAGAAATTGGCAGGAGAGGGAATTACAATGCTTATAGTTACCCATGAAATGGGATTTGCCAGAGAAGTGAGTGACAGGGTATTGTTTTTTGATCAGGGAGCTATATTAGAAGACGGTTCTCCAGAAGAAGTATTTGAAAAGCCACAACATAAGAGAACGAAAGAATTTCTTGCGAAAGTTTTATAAAATTCGAGTTACAAAAAGAAGATAGTGTTATGGTTGGTGTAATGTAAAAAACAAAAAATTCACAAAAAACATCTTGACCATCAAAGAAACACAAGTTATAATCCCCTATATAAAAATTTTCGTACAAAGAGCAGACAATGGGGTCTGAGAAAGAATCCCATTGCCTGCTCTTTTTTGTGTACTGCGAGGATTTTTATTACTGTTCACACACCACTATCCCGCGAGGTGTTTTGGCATGAATACGCCAAAATCCCGAGACATACAAGCCAAAATTCCATTGCCGCAGGCAATCTGGAATGAATTTTGGCTACGTTACTGAGAACGGAGTGAACAGTAACAGATTTTTGCATATTATAATCCGCACAATTCGAGAGGAGGAATATCATGAGGCTGAATCCCAAAGAACAGGAAAAATTAATGCTTCATATGGCAGGAAATCTTGCAAAAGAGAGAAAGGAAAGAGGTCTGAAACTGAATTACGTGGAGGCACTTGCGTATATCAGTTCTGAACTCCTGGAGCTTGCAAGAGATGGTAAAACAGTAGTAGAGCTGATGCAGCTTGGAACCAAAATCCTTACAAAGGATGACGTAATGGACGGTGTTGCTGATATGATCGGTGAAGTTCAGGTAGAGGCAACATTCCCGGATGGAACCAAGCTTGTGACAGTACATAATCCAATTCAGTAAGGAGGAGAATGAGCATGAAGATCGGTGAAATTATGGCCGCAGATCGTGAGATCACACTTAATGAAGGCAAGAAAACAGTGACAGTAACAGTGGCAAACAAAGGCGACAGACCGGTTCAGGTCGGTTCTCATTTTCACTTCTTTGAAGTAAATAAATGCCTTTCTTTTGACAGGGAAAAAGCCTATGGATATCATTTGGACATTCCTTCAGGAACATCTGTAAGATTTGAGCCAGGTGAAGAAAAAGAGGTTCAGCTTACAGAAATGGGCGGCAGACAGAGAGTATTCGGACTGAATGATCTCACCCGCGCCCAGGCAACTGACGATACAAAAGCAGCATCCATGGAAACTGCGAAATTAAAAGGATTTCTGTAAGGAGGGACAATAATGAGTACAAAAATTTCCGGAAGCAAATATGCGGCAATGTATGGCCCGACTACAGGAGATAAGGTACGTCTGGCAGATACAAGCCTTGTGATCGAGGTAGAAAAAGATTATACAACCTATGGAGACGAAGTAAAGTTCGGCGGCGGCAAGACAATCCGTGACGGTATGGGACAGTCTGTAAAAACCTGCAGCAAAGACGGAGATCTGGATCTGGTAATTACCAATGCATTGATCGTAGACTCTACAGGAATCGTAAAAGCAGATATCGGTATCAAAGACGGTAAAATCGCAGGAATCGGTAAAGCCGGAAATCCGGACATCATGGATGGCGTCACACCTGGAATGACAGTGGGTGCATCTACAGAAGCACTTGCAGGAGAGGGAATGATCGTAACTGCAGGTGGAATTGATACCCATATCCATTTCATCAGCCCACAGCAGATCGACTGTGCATTATACAGTGGTGTAACTACTATGATCGGAGGTGGTACAGGCCCTGCAGACGGTACAAATGCGACTACCTGTACACCTGGACCATGGAACTTAAAAATGATGTTAAAGGCAGCCGAGGAATACCCGATGAACTTAGGTTTCCTTGGAAAGGGTAACTGCTCAGACGAAGCTCCTCTCATTGAGCAGGTCAAGGCTGGAGCTATGGGACTGAAGATCCATGAGGACTGGGGTGCAACACCTGCAGTTATCAATCACTGTCTGAATGTGGCAGATGAATATGATGTACAGGTTGCCATCCATACAGACACATTAAATGAAGGTGGATGTGTGGAAGATACACTTGCAGCCATCGGCGGCAGAACCATTCATACTTATCATACAGAGGGTGCAGGCGGTGGACATGCACCAGATATCATCCGCGCAGCAGCAGCTCCGAACGTACTGCCATCCTCCACAAACCCAACAATGCCATATACAGTAAACACTCTGGATGAGCATCTGGATATGCTGATGGTCTGCCATCATCTTGACAAGAGAATCCCGGAAGATGTTGCATTTGCAGATTCCCGAATCCGTCCTGAGACAATCGCAGCAGAGGATGTTCTTCATGATATGGGTATCTTCAGTATGATGAGCTCTGACTCTCAGGCTATGGGACGTGTAGGTGAGGTTATCACACGTACCTGGCAGACAGCAAGTAAGATGAAAGATGAGAGAGGTGCACTTCCGGAAGATGCAGGACATGACAATGACAACTTCCGTGTAAAACGTTATATCTCCAAATATACCATCAACCCGGCAATCACACACGGTATTTCACAGTATGTGGGCTCTGTGGAAGAAGGTAAATTCGCAGACCTCGTTCTCTGGAATCCTGTATTCTTTGGCGCAAAACCGGATATTATCATCAAAGGCGGTATGATCATTGCATCTAAGATGGGCGATGCAAATGCATCCATTCCGACTACACAGCCGGTTCTCTATCAGCCAATGTTTGCAGCTCATGGAAAAGCTAAGAACGAAGCCTGCCTGACCTTTGTATCCCAGGCTGCCATGGATGAGAATGTAAAAGAGAAGTACGGTCTTGAGAAAACTGTAGTACCTGTAAAGGGATGCAGAAATATCAGCAAAAAAGATATGGTATTTAACGACAGAACACCGGAACTGACCGTAGATCCGGAGACATATAAGGTTACTGTTGACGGCGAAGAGATCACTTCCAAACCGGCAGAGAAGCTTCCGCTGACACAGCTTTACAGTCTGTTCTAGACAACTTTAAACCATTACATTCTGGTTATCTGATCATAAAAATGATATTCGCAGGACTGTTATTTATGGAGTTTTGTGAGAACTTTTATAAGAACTTACCAAACGATATAATGACAGTCCTGTCAGTATAAAATTCTGATTTTTATATGAAAATAAGCAGGATTTATTTATCTTGTTATGAGTGTTAAATAAACTATTTTTGCTCGCGAAATATAAACAGAAAGATATATTGAAAAACAGGAGAGGAGAGAATATTATGTTAGGAGTTTGTCTTTTATTCGTAGGAATCGTACTGATCAACAACGGTATGTGTTCTTTATACAATGTAGACGGAAAATCAACCGCCATTATGAACATCTTTACAGGCGGCCTTTCTTTATTTATTAACTTTGTCAATCTGGTGCAGGGCAATTATTATGCAGCAGGAACAGGATTACTGTTCTGCTTTACCTATCTTTTCGTAGCCCTGAGTAAATTCCTGAAAGCAAGCCCGATTCCATTTGCATGGTTTTCTACTTTTGTAGCCATCAATGCGGTGATCTTCGGTACAATCGAGGGATTTACAGGAAGCACTGCACTGGGAATCACACCGGATCTGCGTTGGGCAGCAATCTGGTATCTGTGGGCAATTCTCTGGGGAACTGCTTTCGTAGAAGATATCTGCGGAAAAAAACTGGGAAAATTCGTTCCATATCTTCAGGTATTTGAAGGAATCGTAACTGCATGGGTTCCTGGAGTTATGATGTTGCTTCAGATTTGGTAAGATTCAGGAGGTCGAAAATAATGCTGTGTGAACAGGTTTTGGGAAAGCTTCATGATTTTGATACTACAGGAAAAACAATAGAATATGTAGATATCGAATGGCACGAAGCATTCAAGAAAATACATAAAAAAACAACAGACAAAGGAACAGAAGTGGGAATCCGCATGGACGATTCCATTCTTGCCAGAGGTCTATATCAGGATGATGTGATCTACGCAGATGATGAGAAGCTTGTAGTGGTAAATACACCGCCATGCGAAGTGATCCGCGTTTCTCTGACTTCCGGACATGAGAAAATGTCTGCAAAAGTCTGCTACGAAATCGGCAACAGACACGCACCGCTTTTCTGGGGAGAGAATGATACGTTTATCACGATCTATAACGAGCCAATGCTTGTTATGCTTCAGAAAATCCATGGAGTTCAGGCAGAGAAAGAAGTGTTGAAGCTGGACTTTGACAAGAGAATTTCTGCAAGTATTCATAATCATCATCATTAAATATGACTATAAGGAATGTTATGAGTAAACTGTAAGGCAGATAATGTATTTACTGAAATTTGAATATTTAAGACAATCAATGTTAATTATGGAGGTTCTTCATGTCAGAAAAACAGTTCTATCTTTTACAGGTAAATGATGCGCTGTTTCCCATCGGAGGATATTCCCATTCCCAGGGACTTGAAACTTATATTCAGCGTGGAATTGTCCACGATGCAGACACAGCCAGAGAGTATATTACTCACAAAATCAAATGGAATCTTGCATATACAGAACTTCTGGCAGCCAGACTTGCATACGAAGCCGCAGAGAAAAAAGACCTGCAGGAACTTCTGTACCTGGAAGAACTTCTGGAAGCATCCAGAATTCCTATGGAACAGAGAGAAGCCGCCAGAAAAATGGGTTCCCGTTTCGCAAAAACCATTGAAAAGCTAGGGCTTTCCATCAGTGAAACAGGGATTTTCAGAGAATATCTGGATGCGAGAAAGGGAAAAGCAGTAAATCATTGCTGTATTTACGGAGTTTTTTGTGCGGAAATGCAGATTTCTCTGGAAGAAGCGCTGACGCATTATCTATACGCACAGACATCTGCAATCGTCACCAACTGCGTAAAAACAATTCCACTCAGCCAGACATCCGGGCAGCAGCTTCTGAGCGGATGTTATGGTGAGTTTGATGAGATATTAAAGGATATCATGAACAGAAGCGAGGAGGACTTATGTCTCTCTGCACCTGGATTTGATATCAGAGGAATCCAGCACGAGAAGCTGTATTCCAGATTATATATGTCGTAAGAAAGAAAAGAGGAAATCGGTATGTCATACGTAAAAATCGGAGTTGCCGGACCGGTAGGTTCCGGAAAAACAGCACTTATTGAAGCACTGTCAAGAAAGATGGCAAAGGATTACAGTATTGGTGTCATCACAAATGATATCTACACAAAAGAAGATGCCCAGTTCCTTGCAAAGAACAGCGTTCTTCCTGTAGAAAGAATTATTGGTGTAGAGACAGGCGGATGCCCTCACACAGCCATCCGTGAAGATGCTTCCATGAATCTGGAAGCAGTAGATGAGATGATGGAACGCTTCCCTGATATTGAACTTCTTTTCATCGAAAGCGGCGGAGATAACCTGTCTGCAACATTCAGTCCGGAGCTGGTAGATGCAACCATCTTCGTCATTGATGTAGCAGAAGGAGATAAGATTCCGCGTAAAGGCGGTCCTGGAATCACACGTTCTGATCTTCTTGTAATTAATAAGATAGACCTGGCTCCATATGTAGGTGCAAGTCTGGAAGTAATGGAAAGAGACTCCAGAAAAATGCGTGGTGACAGACCATTCCAGTTTACAAATATCCGCGGAGATGAGAACGTAGATAAAGTGGTAGAGTGGATCAAGAAAAACGTACTCCTAGAAGGAATGTAAAGGAAAATGCCTATGGATAACAAATTCGGAAAAATATCCCGCATCAGCGCCTGCGCAGCCTTAAAAGACGGAAGGACTATTCTGGAAGATTTGTCTTTCACAGCACCATACAAGATTATGATGCCCTTCGAAAAAGAAAACGGTGGGATCCAGATCATGCCTCTTTGTGCTTCCGCCGGAATTATGGCAGGTGATTCCCAGGAATTTTCCTACCATGTAAAGGAAGGTGCAGATCTGGAAGTCCTGTCCCAGTCCTTTGAGAAAATCCACAAAATGGACGAAGGCTCAGCCGCCCGAACCATTGAAGTGCAGGTAGACAAAAACGCTACATTATACTACTATCCCCAGCCGGTTATTCCTTTTGCACAGTCAGCCTTTGACAGCAAGATGACTATCCATCTGGAAGACGAAACCTCTCGTTTATTCCTGCTGGAGATTATCTCCTGCGGCCGAAATGCACACGATGAACGCTTTCAGTACCGCAGATTCTCCTCAAAAGTCTTGCTGTACAGAGGGGACAAACTCATCTATCGCGACAACACCCGCTACGAACCGGACAAAATGCCCATGGAAGGAATCGGAATGTACGAGGGTTACACACATATGGCAAACCTGTTTCTTTCTAAGATCTGCAGCAGAGATGGTGAAAATTGCAGTCAGGAATCCGGAACTGTAAAGTCAGCAGATTCAGCCATCAATTTGGAACTTCAGGAAAAAATCTGGCAGATCCTTGATGAAGATTCGGAAATAGATGGAGGTGTTACCCGTCTCACAGCCGGAGATCTGGCGTTGAGAATCTTCGGTTATCGTGCTCAGAAACTGCAGCAGGTAGCGGAAAAAATCAAAAAGTTATACGAAACAGAACAGAGATAAAAAACGGCGGGATTTCCCGCCATTTTTTGTGCTGATGTATAGAATTATGTCGCTGAGGCGACCCGCCGCAGGCGGAGAATCATTGAGCATCCCTTAATTGCTCTACAACGCTGCATTTCGCTGCGTTGTCATACATCATGCAAGGAATCAGCCACCCCAGCAGAAGAAATACCGGAATTGTCAGCAGGACAGGCAGAATGGTGAATCGATACTCAAAGAACCAGAACATACTGCCCAGCATTTTTCCTGCAAGAGGTCCCACCGCCAGCGACAGAATAAAGGCCGCCGCTACGGAGGACATTGCGTAAAATAATCCCTCGTAGATCAGCATGGTTTTGAGCTGCCGGTTCGTCATTCCTACAGCCTGAAGCACAGCAAATTCACGGCGGCGGGAAAGAATACCGGTCATCATGGCGTTGAAGAAATTTAAGAGTCCCACCAGCCCGATGATAGCACAGAGAATACCACCTATCAGAAGGAACATCTGCCGGAACTGAGCAAATTCAGAGCGAGCCGTGGCCTTGCTTTCATACATCAAGGGCGAAAACTCACCGGCAGTGAGCTTCGATAGATATTGCTCTGCTTCGGCCTCGTCAACTTCGTCCGCTGTGTCGAACAGGTAGAGCATCGGAATGGCTGCACCACCGCTGTCCCTCTGTGCGGTGTCCACAGACAAAACTACGTCATATCCAATACCACTATAACGATAACTCATGGAATTCGGAAGTTCTACCAAGGCGCAGACCGTGTACTCTACATCTCTGGCTCCATACAATTTTGCCTGAAAGTACTCCTCCGGTGTATCTTCGGTGAGTTCCCCGGTGCGGCTGTCGATATATTTCACATCGTCCGCATAGGTAACGGTGATCGTGTCTCCCACCTTGGGGTAGTATTCAAGATTGGGCAGATTACCGTAGTCATCTAAGGAAACCGCAATGGCAATGGCGTTATTGTCCGGCTCCAACATGGGAGAAATATCTCCGTCGAATACTTGCAGCTTGTCAAACAGACTGTTATCCAGAGCCTCGATTCTGGTATCTCCCATCACCATATTGCCCCGGTGCTCCAGACGGCTCATATGGCTGTCCAACTGCTCGGCGCTTTCGTACTTTGCATAGTCCTGCCGCAAAGCATTCTCCGTCATCCACAGGTAGGCGGGTTTTCGCACAGCATATCCCGTGCCGGAAAGACTGGCCTTTGTGTTTGCTGCGATCTCTTCGATTTGTTCTGGCGTGATGAATTCATCTGCCGGGTTGTAACGGAAATAGTCGGGCGTGCTGACGATAAAATCGGCGCAGGTCATGGCGGATACATACTTCTCCATGCTGAAGCCGCCCACAAAGGCACACAGCGCATTGAACAGTGTCACCGACAGTGCCAGAGACACCACCACCAGCACCGTCTTTTTCTTGTTTCGTCCCAGATTGGCAAAGGCCATCTGATGGAGCTTTGCTCCCCGGATGCTGCGCCGTTTTTTCTTGGTCTGCATCACATCCGTATATTTGGTAGCCTCCACCGGAGAGACCTTGGCTGCCATTTTTCCGGGCTTAGAACAGGACAAAAGCACCGTCAACAAGGCAAACAGCATGGACCCAAGGAAGATCACAGGCGAAGTGCTGATGGTGGTGATGCCTGTATCCAACTGGATGGAGTGCAAGACAACAGGCACCAAAACAGCGCCGATGCCGTAGCCCAGCAGCAGCCCCGCCGGAATGCCGATCAGACAAAGCAGAAGTGCCTGCTGGCGAATGATGCGTTTGAGCTGCCGGGGCGTTGTGCCAATGGTTTTCAGAAGTCCGTAAAACCGGATATCCCCTGCAACAGAGATCTGAAAAATGTTATAGATGATAAGATACCCAGTGAAAATCACCAGCAGCAAAAAAGCTGCTATGGCGATCACAAGTTCCGGATCAAGCTTCGACTCCAGCTGGGATGAGGTATATCCCCAGTTGACGCCGATCCGGACGCTGTTGGGATCGGTATAGCTGTCCCATGTGTAGCCAAGATCGGTATCCACCTGCTCCATCTGCCCTTGAATGTTTGTGCCGGAGGCCAGCATGACATTCAAATCGGTGCGGAAAGGCTGTAAACCTGTTTTTACTGCCTGCGCTTCGATGTCATCTGCGTAATCACGGCTGATGTTGATGTAATGAACAGGCATTAGTTCATCATAGTCCCAATAGCCTACCAGCGTAAAGGTATCTGTTACAGTAAAGGCGGTTTGATCCTTGTCCGTAATGGAATAGGAAACCGTGACCTCGGCGCCCAGCTCCGGCGTTACGCCAAGCAGCTGCAACGCTGCCGTATCCATGGCTACCTCTTTGCCGCTTTCGGGCATCCGTCCGGTAGTAGGGGTTGCATAGCTCCATTTAGTGCAGTTGGCATCCATGTAGCTGATCTCTGCCGGTACTTTGGCAAAGACCCCCTCCGCAGTGATACCGATTACCTTCCGTATCCCCGCAGCCTTCACCTTTGGGTGGGCAGCGATGCGTTCCGCCTGCTCGGGGGAAACATCCTTAAAGGTGCCGTGTGCATAGCCGCCTACCTGCCGAAACTGGTAGGTTTCATAGCTGGCGTTCAGTGACAAGACAATGGTGAACATGGACGTAAATAGCAGCGTTGTCAGCGCAATGGCAAAAATAGCGATCAGATTGCGGCGACGGTTCGCATAAAGAGATTTTAAGCTGAGCTTTCGAATACATTTTCTGTTTTTGACATTCATCGTAGCCACCTCCCGTTAGTTCTGGGAGACGATCCGACCATCTTCGATACGGATAATGCGGTCTGCCATCTGCGCAATTTCTTCGTTGTGAGTGATCATTACGATTGTCTGGGCGAACTTTTGACTGGTGACTTTCAAAAGGCTCAATACATCCTGGCTGGTTTTGGAATCCAGATTGCCGGTGGGTTCATCTGCCAGAATGATAGCGGGTGCTGCCGCCAGCGCACGGGCAATGGCTACCCGCTGCTGTTGACCGCCTGAGAGCTGATTGGGCAGCGCATCCAGACGATCATCCAGCCCAAGTGTCTGTACAATCTGCTGTACGAAATCCTTATTGACCTTGCCACCGTCCAGCTCAATGGGTAGAACAATATTTTCATACACATTCAGCACCGGAACAAGATTATATGCTTGGAACACAAAGCCGATTTTCCTGCGACGGAAGATGGTCAGCGCTTCCTCCTTCAGGGAGAAAATATCCTGTCCGTCCACCATGACCGTGCCACTTGTAGGGCGATCCAGCCCGCCCAGCATGTGCAGCAGCGTGGATTTGCCGGAGCCGGATGTGCCGACAATTGCAACAAATTCGCCCTTCTTTACACTTAAATCAACTCCATCCAACGCATGAACTGCGTTATTGCCGGAGCCATAAATCTTTTTTAGGTTTTTTGCCTGTAAAACTTCCATAAATGAGTACCTCCATGAAAAAATCTGTATGTATGAAAGGAAATGATCCTTTGATACATACAGATTATCGCATAGGAATCTTTCCACATTCTTTCCGGCGGAAAATGAAATCTAACAGTTTTGATAGAATTGTTGTTATTTCGGCAGAAATATGGAAAACGTACTTCCTTTTCCCGGAACGGAAGCAACCTTGATATAACCGCCCTCGCCGGATATGATCTGTCGGGCAAGGTATAAGCCGATGCCCACACCTTCTTGTTTCTGCACACTATTTGAGCGGTAAAAGCGAGCAAATATCTTCGCTTGCTCACTTTCCGGGATGCCTGAACCGGTATCCGATATATCGATCCTTGCAAACATTTCATAGCTTACGGCAGAAATAGTAATGGTGCCATGCTCTGTATATTTGATGGCGTTGTCTACGATATTAGCCAGCGCTTCCGCTGTCCATTTGAAGTCGAATACAGCAAAAGCATCGGTATCTTGCAGTCGCAAAGACAATCCTTTTTCAGAAGCCTTGGCAGTATATTGTTCTACTACGCTTTCAAGCAGCGGCTGCAGCGCTGCTTGCTGAGGGGAGAGTGAAATGATCCCGTTTTCCAGTCTGGAAAGCTTTACGAGAGAATCGATCAGAAATCGCAGCTTTTCCGATTGTTTGTACAGCGCCTCCACATTTGCCTTCGCCGATGCAGGCAGAGTTTCCTCCTTCAGAAGCTCGCTGTATAACAGCAGGTTTGCAATCGGCGTTTTCGTCTGGTGGGAAATGTCTGCAATCAAGGTTTTGATTTTGTCTTTTTCCTGCGCTATATTTTGAGAAGATGCTTCTGCTGCGGAAAGATAGTGCGCAAACTTCGTTTCCAATGCAGACAGCTGGCTTTCATCAAAATTGTTTTCAGAAAAGGAGCCGGTCATGGCAGCGTCTAGCATCCTTTCGATTTCTTCCATCGTTTTTCTGGCCTTTCTCCGCTCCCATAACACAACAGCTGCCGCCGCCAGAAAACACAGCAGTATGATCACAATGCCGGTTTTATTCATCTTTTGTCACCCAGCTATAACCGATTCCATAGACGGTTTTAATATATTTCTGTGCACCAAGCTTATCCCTCAGACGCTTGATCGTAACAGACAAAGCATTTTCATCCACATATTCTGCGCCATCTGTCCAGATCCGGTCTACAAGGTCTCCACGGGTCATGGTTCGGCCTCGGTTTTCAACAAGCAGACGCAGTAATTTTTGTTCGGTTTTGCTCAATTCCACTTTTGAATCTGCCACATAAAAGGTCATAGCCTCAAAGTCAAAGTGAAATAGATCCATATGGAACGGCGCATTTTTATGGTTTGACGCTTGCTTTCGCAGTTGGGTATTCACCCTTGCCCGCAAAACCGAAAGAGAAAAGGGCTTGGTAATGTAATCATCAGCGCCCCTCTCCAGTCCGTCTACGATGTCCAGATCGGTGTCATTGGCAGTCAGCAGAATAACAGGAACTCCGGGCATGTTTTCCTTGACCTCCCGGAGCAGCTCAAGCCCACTGCCATCTGGCAGATTGATATCCAACAGGATCAGGGATACACTACCGCAAAGCAATTGCTCTCTTGCCGCTTTTAGATCATGGCAGGATATAATCTGACGGTCATCTGCTTTCAATGCTTTACTTAAACCCTGATTCAACCCTATATCATCTTCAATAATCAATAATTGTTCCATGTATCTCACTCCTTCGTTATTCAAATGCCACCATCATTTCCTTGGGCAATTTTTTTCGTTTCGTTTTGGATTTCTGTTTCAGCCGGACAGCATGAATAGCACCTTCGGCAACCAGAAGTTCCCAGTCATATCTGGAGTTTTTGATTGTTCTGTTTTATGTGGCAAAGATTGATAAGAAAGCTATAAAAAAGAGGTTATGCGCACATCACATGTGCATAGCCTCGCTCCATTCTTTCTCCCTGAATCCGGTAAGTACAAAGTCATCTCCGATTACCAGAGGCCGTTTCACCAGCATTCCATCTGTAGCAAGGAGTTTCAGCTGCTCATCTTCAGACATATCTTTTAACTTATCTTTTAATCCCATTTCCTTATAGATCATTCCGCCTGTATTAAAGAATTTCTTCAGTGGAAGACCACTTTTTGCGTACCATTTCTTCAGTTCTTCGTAAGTAGGATTTTCTTCTTTAATAGCCCGTTCTTCATAATTGATATTGTGTTCGTCCAGCCATTTCAGGGCTTTCATGCAGGTACTGCATTTGCGGTAAACTAAAACTTTCATAGACATTCTCCTCGTATAGATTTATCGTAACTATTTACAGGTAATTACTTCCTCCGTTATTGTTCCAGATAGATATATCATAAATTGGAAAGGGCGATTTTGCAAGAGAATGTTATGGAAGAATTGTAAGGCTTAGATTTTCATAAATAAATCCTTTCGTTTGTCATAGGCGGAAACCCACTGCCTTTAGGCGGTGGGAGGAGCCTTGTAAATCGTTATCTATTATCCCTGACTCTCAATATATTTTTGTATAGTTGCTGATGACACTTCTCCAATGCTACAAGCAAAATAACCATCTGACCAAAATATTTTTTTCTTCCAATACTGTTTTGATAAGACCGAATTATACTTTTGCCATAAGTAGTATGTTGT
>NZ_JAJDMI010000197.1:0-319 GCF_020593505.1 Blautia sp. DFI.3.45 | reverse complement strand
AGATCCTTAGTCTTGCTCGTCTGCCAGTTCCGACACTTCCGCATATCGCATTTCTGTTATAAGTTTTACTTATTGTTGCGACAATTGGTACTATACCAAAAACTATATAAACTGTCAATAGCTTTTTTGAATTTTTTTTATTTTTTTTGTAAAAACTATCATTTTTATGTATTTCTATCCTTTTTGCTTTCCATAGATTTCAAAATCATATATAATAGGAAAAGTATTTGTAACTGCTTATTTCACAGTAACACAGTTACAATTATGTTACTGTTCACACACCACTATTCCGCGAGGTGTTTTGGCATGAATATGCCAA
>NZ_JAJDMI010000196.1:0-331 GCF_020593505.1 Blautia sp. DFI.3.45 | reverse complement strand
TCGATTTCAGGTACATCATGAATTTCAGCAAGTGACTTGATAACATTTAAAGTATATCCATTATGAGGCTCCGGTGGAGGAGCAGAACTTCTCCACCCTCATTGAGTTCATCAATGCCATGGAAGTCCGTGAGGATGACGAGGAGTTCAAAAACCCCGTAGACCTGATGTTTGATGCACTGGAAGCCGAGAAGCCAAATCACTTTGCGGTGCGCCAGTATAAGAAATATAAGCTGGCCGCCGGTGATATATGCTCTAAGTGACTTCTTAATCATGAGATTGAAATTCCTGTCGTACACCTTGCCCGCTTCAACGAGGGTGTGAACCGTTCA
>NZ_JAJDMI010000195.1:0-335 GCF_020593505.1 Blautia sp. DFI.3.45 | reverse complement strand
ATATGAGTGAAATATATTTTACGATGGCAGATGAAACTGTCTCTGCCGCAGAAAGCTATTCAGAAAAGATTGCTATAAAGATTCGTACCATAGAGCTTCTGTCGGCACTTGATATGTTGAGTCTGGTGATATTGGTTATTATGCAGACTCTAAGGGCAATGCAGATGGCAATGCAAAACAGACTGCTGGAACAGAAAGCATTCATAGATGCCTATACTGGACTGCCAAATAAAAATGCCTGTAATGAGATACTTAATAAAAAAGATATAATTACAGATCTTACAGCATGCATAATGTTTGATTTAAATAATCTAAAAACTGTAAATGATACAATG
>NZ_JAJDMI010000194.1:0-337 GCF_020593505.1 Blautia sp. DFI.3.45 | reverse complement strand
AATACCATGCAAGAAGGAACAAGGTTGTTTGGAACATTACCGTTTTTGCTTTATACTGTCCTGCAAGTCGCTCTTTTTGTGTTTCGTATTTTGCTTTTGCATTCTGATAGGCTGTCCGGTTACAGGCTTCACATTTTTCATAGAGTACCGGCTTTTCTACCGGTATTTCTACGATTTTCTGATGTGTCCGGGCATAATCCCGTTCCTGTGTTAAATAGCATATTTTATCTTGACATTCCTCTATCATGACGTTTGCGCTTCGCAACTTCTCTTTCTCGATCCGCAATGCTCTGTCTGCCAGCTTCAAGTCGTTCTTTAATGCTTGAATATTCCCGGC
>NZ_JAJDMI010000193.1:0-350 GCF_020593505.1 Blautia sp. DFI.3.45 | reverse complement strand
AGATAATCGCCGAGAGTTCACAGATTTGCAGACCCCAACAGTATACGACTCCCGACACACGTCTGATATCTTGTACGGATTTCAAGAGATAGAAACATTTCTTCCATGGAAGCCGTTTAGAACAGACTGAGTATGGGCTTTAACAATAAGCTTCTGTACGAGGGTCCAAATCTAAAATTCGGATATTCTTTTTGACCGAAAACGGAAACTTAACAGGCGCGCAAAAGGGTTTTTCAAGGCACCTCGGCACCCCTATAATTGGCATTCCCACATTCTGCGCATACGAATACACATGAGTGCCATAAAACAATACTCCACATACGAAGTCTATGAAAGATGTATGATTCGTT
>NZ_JAJDMI010000192.1:0-352 GCF_020593505.1 Blautia sp. DFI.3.45 | reverse complement strand
CCGTGTTTTATAAGAGGATACTGTCCCCAGTGCATGCTGGATGGCAGATCTGCGCAGATAGGAAGGCATCTTTGGGAACCGGATATCAAAATCAAAACAGGCATGGTTTTTCTTCGTAGTATGTACCAGATGTTCTGCAGCATTAAAACGCCTCTTTGCATCCGGGATTTCTGCTAATTTTTCCCATACCTGCACATAAATCCCAATCAGATAACTGACAGCAGAACGGTAGATCTCCAGTGTCTGGCGGATCGGGATATTCTGTTTTCGTAATTCTACACCATAACTGGATATTATCTGCATTTTTATTTCTCCCTGATAACTCTTTTCTCAGATTCTGTTGTTTTTTCTA
>NZ_JAJDMI010000191.1:0-353 GCF_020593505.1 Blautia sp. DFI.3.45 | reverse complement strand
ATAAAACTGCGCCACAGCCTTGGCAAGCCATCGCGCAGCGATTTTGTTCAATCGGCATTTGTAAAGGAGGATTTACAATGAAGAAAATTGGATTAGGTATTGCGATACTACTCTTTGCCATTATAATTTCTCTTTGCTCATCAGGAATGGGGCTGCTCGTTATCGGAATTGGGATTGTAGGATTGATTTTTTCAATCATAGGATTTATAGAACGCAAGTAAAATAACTTCCAGTTTGTCAGCTTCACATCGGGTCAACTTGCCCCGAACTTTTACAATTAAATACCCGCCGCCCACATAGCGGCACACCGAGCAGGAAATCTGAAAAAGGTCTCCTGCTTTTTTTCTGCCCAA